>VHBM01000020.1 GCA_016871975.1 Nitrososphaerota archaeon
GAGTTTGATGTAACTCAAAAAATCATTGAATCGCTAACAAATGTATGTACAAGAGCTGTATTATTTGCCATAAAAGATGAGGCAAAAGATGCTACAAAAATCTCTGAGGAGCTTAGCATATCACAATCAACATTGTACAAAACACTTTCACAACTAGAAGAGCTGGCCTTAATCGAGGTTAACAAGTTTATTTTTTCTGGAGGCAAAAAGATCAAAATGTACAAAAGTAGAATTGCTCAAGTGAATATTTTGATAAAAGATACTGAACCCGTATTGGAACTTTATCCAAACGAAAACGTATCAAAAACAAGTTCTACATTTGTAGAATGAAACTCTAGAATGAAAATTCGGTTTAAATAGAATTAGTTATTCCTAAGCGTTTAGATTGAAAAAATCAACGCTTGCCATAACAACATTTGCAATGTTACTTACATTTAGTGTGGTATTTTTGCCACTTGTTGTTTCTGCGGAAAAACCACCTGTCCCAAGTTGGATAAAAGGCGTAGCAGGTTTTTGGTCTTCAAATAAAATTTCTGATAATGAATTTGTGAATGCTATGGAGTTTTTGATAAACTCAGGTGCAATCAAAGTTGCAAAAAATTCATTGGTTTCACCAGATATTGAGAAACTAACTATAGGCTTTATTCCAACAGAAAAAGCTGAAGAACTCTCTCCAAAAGCAACTGAACTTGAAAAGTATCTTGAAAAAGAGTTAGGCATAGATATTGAAGTTGTTGTTCCAACAGATTATGAAATCCTAGTTGAGGGGATGAGGTTTGGACACATTGATGCAGCGTTTATGGATACAGGACCTGCATGGATTGTCCATAAAATGACTGGTGCCGAGGCAGTATTATCTGAAGTAGTAAAAGGACAGGTAAGCTATCAAGCAACAGTTTGGGCAAGAGCAGACAATACATCGATTAAAACATTAGAAGACACTCTTGGAAAAAGAGTTGCATTTACTAGCATTACAGGTTCATCTGGATTCGTCAGGCCAATGGGAACGTTGGTTACAGATGGCAAGATCAAAGTAAATGGCGATGATATTGTTGCTCTTGAAGCTGCACTTGCCAATTCATTTAAGAGCTATACATTTGCTGGTGGATACAAAGCAGCACTTGAATTATTGCTAAACAATAATGTTGATGCAGCGTTTGGCTCGGATATCGCTCCACAACAATATCTAGAACCAGCAGACCAAACAAAACTTAGAATCGTTGAAAAAATTGGCCCAATACCATCACATGTCTTTATGGTAAGCTCAGACATGTCTGAGAATACAAAAAATGCACTGGTCGATGCAATGATTAAACTAAACTATGAAGAGAACAATCAGATTCTAAAAAATATCTATGGTGCTGAAGCATTACTTCCAACTACAACAAAAATGCACATAGGCGATTTTGGGACCTATATTGACGCGCTAACTGGTCTAGATAAAAAATTCATAGAAAAGAAGAGCACATAAACAAGACTGTCCATATCATGACTCTGTTGACAGTTTCCTCAACTAATCATTCATTTACCAACATTTCCAAAATTTCGACAAAAACCCTAGTCCAAATGAATGATGTTTGGGCATCATATGACTCAAAAAACTATGTTCTAAGAGAAATTACGTTATCAATTGATAATGGAGTAAATTATGCAATTGTTGGTCAGTCAGGTTCAGGAAAATCTACATTATTAAAATTGATGAATGGTATGATGAAGCCAAGTAAAGGACAAGTAAAAATCAATTACCAGACTCCAGACACGCATGATAAAAAATTCAAGCCATTAATGGCAAAAATAGGATATATTCCGCAAAGTCTTGGCCTTATCAAAAACCTTACTGTAATTGACAATGTTTTGATTGGTGCGTTACCAAGAATTGGAAAACTAAAATCATTTTTCAAAATGTTTCCAGAAAATGAAATAAAGGAAGCAGAGAAAATTCTCAAACTTGTTGGCCTCGAAGACAAATTTGAAAGAAAAGCATACATGTTAAGCGGTGGAGAAAAAAGAAGAGTGGCTATAGCAAGAGCATTAATCCAAAAACCAGAACTTTTACTTGCAGATGAAATAGTATCAGAGCTTGATCATGTAACGGCAAGAGAAATTATGAATTTGGTTGCAGATGCACAACGTACATTTAATCTGACGGCAGTTATGGTTCACCACAACATGCAACTTGCATTAGAATATGCAAACAGAGTTGCAGTAATCAAAGAAGGGCAAAAAATACTTGAAATTGGAGTTGAAGGCGACAGAATAGTTGATTTTCAAACAGGCAACATGACGCAAAAAGAGATTATAGAGTTGTACAACCAGTGAATCAAAAAAACAATCTGATTATTGGAATTATAATTGCTGCAGTTGTGGCTGCGTCGTATAATGTAGGCGCAGATCCTGCAGAATTTGTCAAGGGCATTCCAAATCTTGGCATAATTATAGAAGAGGCAATCCAAGTAGAGCCAGAATTGCTTGGAACTGCATTTGTTTCAATGTTTGAAACAATAGAAATGGCGTTTATTGGTACAATAGTTGGCGGTGCAATTTCGTTACCATTAAGCATGCTTGCTGCAAGAAACCTGAACAGCAAGTATGTCTATGGTCCAATTCGTGCAGTACTTGCAGCAATTCGAACACTTCCATCTATTCTTTGGGCAATCTTGTTTGTAATTATGGTTGGATTAGGACCATTTGCAGGAATTCTTGCAACTATAATGTATACAATCGGATTTATGACAAAACTACAATACGAATCAATCGAAGCAGTAGACGCGGATCCCGTTGATGCTGTAAATGCAATCGGTGTTTCAAAATCTCAACTGATTAGATATGTTGTCATGCCGGAATCGGCAGCTCACCTACTCAGTCAGCTGCTGTATACATTTGACTATAATGTAAGACACACAAGTATAATTGGACTTGTTGGTGCAGGCGGAATTGGTTTTTACATCATAAATTATATCAAATTCTTTGAATATGGCAAAGCTGCTGTTTTCATGTTAGTTGTACTTGCAACTGTCTTGGTAATTGATTGGATTAGTGTAAAAATTCGTGACAAATACATAGTAAAGACACAACGTGGAATGGAAGTAAAAGCTAGAATCAAAACAAGTTAATACCTGAATAACATTTTACTTTCATGAAAAAAGAATTTATTATTTTTACACTGTTAATGATTTTTTCATCAAATCTAGCATACGGAAGCAATTATTCACTTGAAATTGATGATACATCATTTGAAATTCCATACGAGTTGAATGGAGACGTAATTGCAATGGCGATTGATAAAGAAACCGTATCACTTCTCATCGGCATAACAAATGTTGAAGATTCTAATTTTGTAATATCGCTTCCAGCTGAACTAATTGGTGCAGAAAATAATGAGTTTGTAGTTTTAGTTGATTGGGTAGAAGTTGATTATATTGTTTCTACGCAAAATAATGCGGCGACCTTGCAATTTTTTGTTCCAGCAGACTCGCAAGAAATTGAAATTATAGGAACGCAGGTTATTCCTGAATTTCCACTAGGTGTACTAGCTGTATTTGCTACAATAATCGCAGTTGTGACACTTGTTACAAAAATGGGCAAATTTAGAATTAAGTAACTATTTTTTCTATCTGGTTTACTTTTTCTGCCTCTTTTACTTCACGAGCAATTCGTCTTCCCATGCTCATAGGCTCATCATAAATCAGTGTAGTATATGGCGAACCTTCCATGTACATATTGGTTCCAGCCACAATTCTTGCAGAAAACTCGAATGTTTTGAAATTTGCATTTTCATCATAAACGCCTTCGATGCAAAATGGTCCATTCATACCTGGTGGCACAAGATTTTTTGATGCAGAAACAAAATCTTCGCCCATTGAATACACCTTATCTAATAATGATTCACGTAAAACCATTGGGCTGTTCCCAATTATATTAAACGATGGAACATTATCAATATCCATTTGTTCTTGTGCAGGAATTCTAGCTAGTCCTTCTATATCTGACTCGTGTCTTTGATCAATTCCAAAAAATTCTATTTTCTCTTTTAGCGGAGAGTAAAAGTATTGTAGATATGCCAAAACTCCCGAGACATATTCTTGGAGATAAAGATCAGAATCGCTTTTTATGACTCCATGCTTGATTAGTTTATCACGTTTTTTCTTGTAATCTTTTTCATTAGTTGTAAGAAAGTATCCTTTTCCACCTGCTGCGCCATGTCTTTTTGCAATAACTAGTCTATCGATTTCTTTTGGACTGGAAATTGTTTTTGGAACATCAAGACTTGCCTCTCGCATTAGTTTTTCTTTTAATGCACGGTCAGACTCCCACTTTAGAATGTACTTGTTTCCAAAAATTGGTGTTTTTATTGATTCAATATCACCTGAGCTCATCTGTGCAATCAATGTGCCATGTGGTACAAGTATTGCGTTGTTCTTTTCAAGAATTGATACACACTTGTTGTCTAGTATTTCTGCAAATGAATCAACTAGGACAAATTCGTCAATAAAGCCAAACCTACGATATAGTTTTTCCCGCTTTTTTTCAGAAACAAGAATTGTTTTTAGACCCTCGTCTTTTGCGCCTTTTAGAACCTGTAGGGCGCAATGTGAACCTAGAGTAGCTATTGCTGCCAAAGCGATACAAAAGCTAACAAATCAACGTCTTAAGAAGGTTGCAAATGTACGCTTGAGATATACTCGAATACTTCGTCTATTAGTTGAATTGAGATTGTAGATTTTAGGTCCTCAGGAACGGATTTTAGGATAAAATCAATCATTGACTGGTTTTGTGAGATTTTGCTTTGCTCGTTATGAATAGAATATACTGCTATCGCGTTTGAAATTGCCGCTATTGCTTTGTCTCTTTTTTCTAACATGAATTAATCGTCAAATTGTAATAATTTGTACTTTTTTAACTAAAAACAATGGAAATTAAATACAGTGAATTTTCCAACTATGTCAAGCTATGATAAGTACTGATTTAGGAAATTTACGTAGAACTCACTACTCAAGTGAGCTCGATCCCTCAAAAGAAGGAAAAGAAGTTACAGTTATGGGATGGATAATAAGTGCGAGAGGACATGGAAATATTTCGTTTGTAAACATACGTGATAGCCAAGGTGAAATTCAAATCGTTGCAAAAGCAGGCGACTGTCCTGATGAGCTCAGAGAAAAACTAGCCAAACTAAAAGAGCATTCGTGCATTGGTGTTGTAGGCAAGGTAAAAGCATCAAATAAAGCACCAAGTGAAGTAGAAATTATTCCAAAAGAGCTACGAATATTTTCTGAAGTAGAAAAAAATCCTCCATTTGAGCCGCACGCAAAGACTGTAAAAAACATAGACACGCGATTAGAAATTAGAGCAATTGATCTAAGACGTGATGTTTTACAAAAAATATTTCTTGCAAGAAACCAAGTTTTAAAATCAATTCGCAATTATTTTTATGAGAACAGCTTTGTTGAAATCAACACCCCAAAAATGATCGCAACTGCAACAGAAGGCGGAGCTGCACTGTTTCCAATATTTTACTACAACAAGGAAGCGTTTTTGGCTCAGAGTCCACAGCTTTACAAAGAACAGCTTACAATGAGCTTTGAAAAAGTATTTGAGATCGCTCCAATATTTCGTGCAGAACCCTCAAGGACCAATAGACATCTTTCAGAAGCAATCTCAATAGATATGGAAGAAGCCTATGTCGACTACAATGATGTCATGTCAAGAATAGAGCAAATAATTAAAAAATCAATTAAAACTGTACAAGAATTTGCAAAATCAACTAAAAACACAGAATTTGTGATTCCGGATGTCCCAGGTAAAATTCCACAATATTCCTACTCTGAACTAGTCAAAAAGATGCAAAACGCAGGGGCAAAAACAGAATGGGGTGATGATCTTTACCCATCAAACCTGAAAAAAATAGGACTAAAAGGATTATATTTTATCAAAGATTGGCCTCTTGCGCCAAAACCATTCTATGTAAAAGCAAGTTCAACCGACCCTAAAATCTCAGAATCATTTGATTTAATGTTTGATGATTTGGAGTTATCATCTGGTAGCACAAGAATTGAAAAAAGACAAGAACTTGAAGAAAGAATGAAAAACAAGGGAATGAAAACAGATGCATTTGAGTACCATCTAAGTGTCTTTCAGTACGGAGTTCCACCACATGCAGGGTGCGGCATAGGCCTTGAAAGGCTCATGATGGCACTAACAGGTACTGAAAACATTAGAGATACAACATTTTATCCACGTGATGTTGACAGATTAACACCATAAGGTGAAATATTGGTTTCAAAAGAAGAGATAGAACATGTTGCAAAATTAATGAAAATAGATCTTGATGATCATGCTGTACATATTGATAGAGTACAAAAGATGATAGAATATTTTGATATACTTGACAAGGCCGCAACAGAATCTGAGGAGATTATAGTAAATGAGCAGCCACTTGAAAACTTGCGCGAAGATAAATACGAGCCATATAAAGACAAATTAATTGACAAGCTAAAACATTACAAGGAAAAATTCGTCAGAGCACCAAAGATGGTTTGAGTTGAACCTATCTATTTCTGCACTAGAGTATATTGATGCAATAAAAAATGGCGATTTTACCATTGAAGAGTTTGTTTCTAAGACACTAGATCATATAAAAAAAGTAGATGGAAAACTACACGCATATCTATCAGTAAATGAAAAAGCGCTTGATCAGGCAAAAGAGCTAGACAAAAAACGCAAAGCAAAAGAAAAGATTGGTTCCTGTATTGGGATGCCAATTGCAGTCAAGGATAACATCTGTGTTAAAGATACCAAAACAACATGTGCATCAAAAATGCTTGAAAAATATGTTGCACCATTTGATGCAACCGTAATAGCTAGGCTGCGCAAACAAGATGCCCTTTTCATTGGAAAAACAAATCTTGACGAATTTGCAATGGGTACAACTACAGAGTTTAGTGCATATGGGCCAAGCAAAAACCCATGGAATACGCAATATGTCCCAGGAGGTTCCTCAGGCGGAAGCGCAGTTGCTGTTAGTGCTCTTGAATCCATTGCATCTTTAGGCTCAGATACAGGAGGATCTGTACGAAACCCTGCCAGTTTTTGTTCTATAGTTGGCCTCAAACCAACATATGGTCTTGTTAGCAGATATGGCTTGATTTCATATGCAAATAGCATAGAACAGATTGGCCCAATGGCAAGAACTGTCAAAGATACAGCATTTCTTCTCAATATAATATCAGGAATTGATCCAAACGACAATACTACAATTGACAATCATGGCGAGGATTACCTAAAAGACATAGAGGCAGGAATTGATGGGAAAAAAATTGGAATAATTTCTGAGATGGTTGGCAAAGGAACTGACAAAGAAGTTTCTTCTGCAACAAAAAAAGCATTATCAAAGTTTGAGAGTCTTGGAGCAAAATGTGAAGAAATCTCACTTGATATGATAGATTATTCTGTCGCATCATACTATACAATTACATCAACTGAAGCTGGAAGCAACTTGGCAAGATATGACAATCTTCGTTATGGATTTGATTTTGATTTAGAAGGATACGAGTTTAACTCATACATTGCAAAAACAAGAAAAAATTTTGGACCAGAAGTAACAAGAAGACTGATCATTGGAGGTTTTGTCCCATCTGCAGGCCATGCTGGAAGATATTTTCTAAAGGCATTAAAAGTAAAAAGTAGACTAACAAAAGAAATCAATTCGGCATTTAAGAAAGTAGATTTTCTTGTAGCACCAACTGTCCCAATCTTGCCATTCAAGTTTGGCGAAAAACTAGATGATCCTGTTGCAATGTTTTTAATTGATTTTAATACCGTTACAGCAAATCTTACAGGAAAGCCTGCGATTTCTGTTCCATTTGAGATGTCAAATGGTTTGCCAATTGGAATTCAAATTATTGCAGACTCGATGCAAGAAAAATCACTCTTTCAAGCAGCATATGCTCTTGAGAGCACAACAAATCTTCCAAAGGTGCCACTATGACAAAGATTGGTCTTGAGATTCACTGTCAGCTAACAAAGCTTGAGAGCAAGCTGTTTTGTTCTTGCAAGGCAGATTATCGAGGATTTGAGCCGAACACAAACATCTGCCCTGTCTGTGTTGGTCTCCCAGGCTCACTTCCAAGGCTAAACAAAAAGGCGATTGAAAAGGCCACAGTTATTGCAATGGCGCTAAACTGCCAAACGCCACCAAAAATTGCGTTTTTTAGAAAAAACTACTTTTATCCAGATTTGCCAAAAAACTTTCAGATTACCCAGCTAAACATCTATGGTCCAACAAGTATTGGTCAAGAAGGAAAAATCAGTGTGGAAGGAAAGGAAATTCGAATACGACGAATTCAGTTAGAAGAGGATCCTGGCAGATTAATTTATGAAGGAAGTTCAGAGCGTACACAAATCACACTTGTTGACTATAACCGAGCAGGAACACCGCTTGTTGAAATTGTAACAGAACCTGATTTTGAAAATCCAAAACAGGTTAGGTTATTTTTGAATATTTTATCTGATTTGCTTGAGAATTTAGGAGTGTCAGATCCATCGCTTGAAGGTGCGATGAGGGCAGATGCAAATGTCTCAATTGAAGGCGGTTCTAAAGTTGAAATCAAAAACATCAATTCTTTTTATGATTTAGAAAAGGCATTACAGTTTGAGTTAACAAGACAGCAAAGCCTCGCCGAACGCAAAATTGAGATAATTCAAGAAACACGCCACTGGGACGACAGAAGAAAAATTACAATATCTGCAAGAAGTAAAGAGGGAGAAGAAGATTATCGATATTTTCTTGAAGGCGACATACCATGGGTGATGATTGCACCACAAGTTGTTTCAAGATTAAAAAAAGACATGCCAGAGAGCATAAGCTCAAAACGAGAACGTTACATCAAAAATTTTGATATTCCGACACAGGTTGCAGATGTCTTATCATCTGACAAGTTCTATTCAGATTTATTTGAACAAGCACATAGTGAAAAAAATGCAAAAGAAGTCGCCAATTTGATTACGACTGATCTAATGGGTTTTGTTGATACAAAAGAAAAAAGAAAAGAATCAAAGCTTAATGCAAAACATCTTTCAGATTTGGCAAATTCAATAATTGAAAACAAAATAACACGAAATTCCTCAAAAACTGTGCTTCAAACCATAGTTAAAACGGGTAAATCAGTGCCACAGATAATTTCTGAGCTTGATTTGGGCCATGTTTCAGACGAAAAAGAGATAACTATGGTAATAGACGAGGTGATAAAAGAAGAAAGCAAAGCTGTAGATGAAGCAAAACAAAAACCAGAAACAATCAACTATCTGGTTGGAAAAGTAATGAAAAAAACAAAAGGAAAGGCAGATGCCACGCTTACTCTTGAATTGTTAAAAAAGAGATTAAATTGTTGATTATTTTGCTAGTTTTTTGATTTCATGTGTTACCATTGGCAAAAATGCACCAACATCTGAGACTATTCCTAGTGCCTGCCAAGTACCTCTATCCATGAGCTTTGTTACTGTAGGCTGGTTGATATCAACAACTATGACCTTCACATCTGCAGGTAGCATGTTTCCAGTAGCAATTGAGTGAAGCATCGTAGATACCATGATGACCATACTTGCACCTTTTAGGATCTCTTTGTATTTTTGCTGTGCAATAGAAACATCGGTAATGACATCCGGCAATGGCCCATCATCACGCAAAGAGCCAGCTAAAACAAATGGAACTTTGTTTTTTACACATTCATACATGATTCCTTTGGTTAGTTTTCCACTTTTTACCATGTTTTCAATAGAGCCTGCCTTGAAAACAGAGTTTATTGCTTGCATGTGATTTCGATGTCCACGTATAGCTAGTGTGCCATCATGTACGTTCATTCCAAGTGATGTTCCAAGTGTAGAGTATTCTATATCATGAACAGCAAGTGCATTTCCTGCAAGCAGAGCGTTTATGTAACCTAGTTTGATAAGCTGAGATACAGCGTCTGCTGCGCCAGTATGTACAATAGCAGGACCGCCGACCAGAATGATTTTTCCTCCATGTTTTCTTGTCTTGTAAATGTCTTCGGCTACTTTTCTTGCAATGTGTTGTGTAGGACGCTCACTTGAGCTGCTACTGCCCATGAATTGAAATACGTTCATTCCCTCTCGTGGTCTTGCAGGTGGCAAGATACGAATTCCTTCTTCTCCTACTACAATTTTGTCTCCTTTTCTAACGCTTCGTATTGGCACGCATTCGGCTCGAGTGGATCTTACTATAATGCATTTGTCCATCATCATATTGTCAACATCAATCCAACGTCCTTTGTAGAAAATTTGCGTCTGATTATTTGTTGTGCTGTAAAAGTCTTCTGGCATAACCATATCTTTTGGAGCAGCTATCAATCTGACCTCTTTTTGTATCTTGGCAGTGGCTCCCTCTCTGTAAACTAGCTCAAGTATGTCTTCTAGATGTTTTTTTGATTTGCCTTGTATGCGAAGCTTTGCATAACTTGCATCTTTTTTTCTCCTGCCGATTCTGATTTTTAGTACCTCAAACTCTCCACCAAGGTCCATTATGCCATCAAAAATCTTTGTAAGTATCAGAGAGTCAATTAGGTGCCCTCGTACCTCTACTTCTTGAACAAATTTACTCATATGCTAGGTATAGTATACTGTGTTAACTTAAAAATTGCGAATTGGTTTGAGCGTGTTTTTGTTAAAATAGATTATAAAATTTAGCGCCCTTGCGTATCAATTTGATTCATCTCAATCCATTCAGGTTTTAGCGAACACTCTTGACAGATATGATAAATGTGTACATCATTTTGAAATCGTCTTACTATGATCTTTGGATTATCATCTAGACATTGCCGATGTATTTCCTCAGAACTCACTAGATGTGTTTTGTGTTATAGTATTTAGGAATTATACAAAACTTACACAGGAAGAGATACTTTACCTTTGTATTGAAGAATATTTTCTGCTTCTAACATTTTTACAGTTTGATCTTTTTGTTCCTTGTTTAGTCCTTGAATAAGTGCTTTTGATATTCCGTTTTTATCACACAAAACAAGAAGATACCCACTAGTATCTGTTAACACAAATCCTGATGATTCGTCAACAACTGCATAGAGATTCTCTTCTCCAACAGGTTCCCAGACATTTGTCTTGTTATCACGTAGTGCCAATGCAGGCATAGCCTTTCCATTTACAAATCTATTTAGCAAATCTCTTGCCGCTTGAACCCTTTTTTGACCTATTTTCAAGGCAACAAAGTATTGCATGCTGATAAATTAAAAAATTAATTATTAAAATGTATGACAGTGTGATTAAACTTCGAGTTTTTTTAAGAGTGTAGTAACGATTTTAGAGTTTTCGGTTCGCTTTTGCATGATTTCTTCTAGATGTTTTTTGTTGATTGGTCTTTTATTCTCAATTATTTGAAAATATTCTTCATCCAAGTCATTATTTGCTTGTAGTCTTTTTATGATTTCAAATAATATTCCAATGACTTGGTTTTGTGCTGCGATTAGATCATCCTTGTTTGTTTCAGACATTTGTGTTTGTTAGAAGATCATTTCTTATAATTTTGTTTAAAATTTTACGCAAGTATTCATTTTTAATTTCCTTGTCCGCAGTTTTTAAAAACTCCACAATCTTGGATTTATCATATCCTTCTTCAAAATATTTTCTTGCCTGAAATGCCATCTCAAGTTTGTCTATCTCATGTACAAGCTTTGCCTCTTTAGTTTTTGCAGATTGATATTCATTCCATATTTTTTCGTATTTTTTAGCTAGAGTTGCTGGAAGATCAGATAAAATTTCTTTCATTGCGTTATTTTCAAGATTCATTTTTTGTTTTAATGATATTTCATCAGGTGTGTAGTCTCCGACAAGTGATTCTGCAAGATCATGAATCAATGACATTGTTGCTACTTTTTGCACATCTAGTGTTTGTAGCTCGGCAAGGACAAGTGACATCACAGTCATAGAGTAAGAGTGGTCTGCAACTGATTCTGGTTCTTTAATGCCTACTTTTGTAGTCCAACCTTTTCTATGAATGCTCTTTAAACCAATAGCCTGTTCAAAAAAGTCTTCTAGCATTACTAGAATTTTCTAGTATCTCCCTCTAATAATCCTGAGCCATGATGGATTCTGTCTATGTGTTTTGAGAGATCTTCCTTGCTGCCAAATTTAGAATCGCAGTAAGGGCACGTTGATTCTGTCATGTGGCTAGTAAATATCATAGAGTATTAAAGCGTTCGAACAAGATTAAAAAATAGAAAAAGCCAGATTGAATAATGAAGATTTATACAAAAACAGGCGATGATGGAACGACTGGCTTGCAGGGAGGAAGTAGAATTTCAAAATCAAATCCACGTATTGTTGCATATGGTGCAGTTGATGAAATCAACTCTTCATTAGGCATTATTCTTTCTAATACATCAGATAATGACATCAAAGAGTTGTTAACAAAAATACAAAACGACCTGTTTGTTGCAGGTTCAGATCTATCAAATCCAGATATGACAGTCACGAAAAATCGAATTACATCTAAAATGGTAGAATATCTAGAAGAAAAAATTGATCAGCTTGAAAAAGAACTAACTCCTATTACGAAATTTATTCTTCCAGGAGGTCATGAGATTGCTTCACAAGTTCATTTTGCAAGAACGGTTACACGAAGAGCAGAAACCGCAGTCATTACACTATCAGAGAAAGAAAATGTAAATGTTGAATGTAAAAAGTATCTAAATAGATTATCGGATTTACTATTTGTTTTAGCTAGAATGATTAACAAAAGAAACGGAATAACAGATGTTTTTTGGAAACAATAAAAGACACACTTTAATTGCTCAGCTATAAGACAATTCGATGTGCCAGGGTAGCTCAGCCCGGGAGAGCACTCGGCTGAAGACCGAGCTGTCGTGCGTTCAAATCCCACCCCTGGCACCATACTTAAATTTAAATACATGAGCAACTTCTCTTCAAGGTCAGTCATATGGCTAGGAAAAAATTAGCAGAAACAAAAACAAAATCAAAAAAACAAACATCTGAAAAAAAATCAGCTAAAACAAAAGAAAAGCCAGCAAAACAAGCAAAATCAAAGGCAAAAAAGACAAAACGTGATGAATTTGCAGGCGATGACGCAGGCATAGTTGTTATTGATGATGATTTGACAGTTGACAAAGAAGCAGAAAATGAAGAAAGACGCGCATATCTAGAAGAAGCAAGGTCTCAAGAAGCATTTGATTAAATTTTGAATCAAAATTATCCAGTTTTAAAGTTCTATACGCTAAATCTTTATCCGCTGTAACTTGCTATAATTAGTATTGCGGGCATTATGCTTAATTGCTGTAAAACCAGGTACTGTAGACAGGGTTTTACAGGCAGTAAGAAAGAAACGTAAAGTTGTACGCGAGGTTATGGTTGTAACTGGCAGAGCAGACATCAGCGTAGTGCTTCAAGGAACAATTGAAGAAATAAACAACATGGTAATTGAATTTAAGAAAATAAAAGAGATAGTAAATACAGAGACTCTTATTGAAGTGGAGGTAAACTTGGGATGGTAAAGGCAGTAGTTTTAGTAAAATCACCAAAAAAGCTAATTGCGGCAAGACTAAGAAAGATAAGCGCGATTTATGACTCGTTTCCAGTAAGCGGACAGTTTGATGCTGTTGCTTTGATTAAGGTAAAAGATCTTTCTGAAATAAAGGATGTAACAACTGAGATTCAGCTGATTAAAGGTGTGGAACGAACTGAAACTATGGTTGAGGTTCAGTAACAAAAAGGATTTAATGAGTAAGAAGTTAGGTTTGGTATGAACATAAAACGTGTTGGAAATGTAATTTTAGCCGTTAAAGATTTGGATAAATCTATAAAATTCTATAACGAAATACTTGGCCTCCCGATAAAGCAACAAAGAAGATCATGGGTAGATCTTGGCTCAAAAGGGGCGTTGCTGAGTCTTCATCCTGCATCGCTAACTGCTACACATTTTGGCACTTCGATTGAAAATGGGGTAGCAATTGGATTTATTGTTGGCGATGTAAAATCAGCTGTTGAAGAATTGAGAACAAAGGGAGTTAAAATATACAGAGATGTTGTGGATAGAGAAGCAGGAAAAAACGCAATTATTTTAGATCCTGATGATTACATGATCTCATTATTTGAGCCCAACTTCAAAGATAAAGAACAACAAACAACTGGATATCACGGATTTACGCCAGCTTAGAGAATTTTTTTAATTTTTGAAATTATTTCATCAATTGTTTTAACTTTGGCATCAATTGTAATGTAAAATGTTACATTACGATTTGGTATTATGATTAAAATTACTTTTTTGTGTTTTAACAAGGCATAATCCAAATCGCCTAATACCATAGCTTGCGAATTTCGCAGCGTAATAAGATTAGAGATAATAAAAAACTCATTTTTAGCATCTTCTGACCTTAAAAGTGGCTTTATTCCAGGTCGAATTATCCCAGTTAGTGTTCTACCATACTCATTGATCACTCCAACATATCGAATGGATTTAGAAATGTTTAAAATTTGTTGACATTTTTTCCTATAGTTTTGAATTGATTCTTTCCATTTTTGTTCCGGAGTCTTTGCCATTAATAGAAATTTGTTGCCAAATTAATAAAGTTAGATACACTTAATCTGTAAATAGCTTCTAATGTTGTTGATAAAAATGAATCTTTTAAAATCTAAATCTTTTTGGGTTGATTTTCACTAGATTTTTCTATTTGTTGTTTCAATTCTTGATTTTCTTTACGCAGTTTTTCGTTTTCTGTTTGCAACAATGCCGATGAGTTTAGTCTATTAAACAATGGATGTCCAGGTGGAATCAATGAAGTGTTTACGCCAATTAATCCTGATGCAAATTTTTTGTACATTTGTTGAAAATCATTTAGTTTTGGATTAATCGATGATGTATCATTTAGTAATTTTTCATGCAAGTGGTTTGGTTTTATCAATCCTGTTGTTGTAAAGGATAGTCCTGGTGGAAATCGAATAAACGGAGATGTAAGTTGTGTTGCATGTGACATCATGCCATATAGCTCCATTATGCGCTGGGCATCAAAGTAATCCATGCTTTATTTTCTTTTTGAGGGTTATTTTTGCTTTGGCACGCCACAGCTGATATAGTCAAGTGTAAAGTTTGACTCAGTTTTTATCAAATTGAGCTGATCGCAGACACTTATAGCGATCAGAGATCGCCTCTATAAAAATGGCAAAAATGGAATTAAAGCGATGTATAAAGTGCAAAAAAAGCATCGAACGCTGGGAATTACATAAAATTGTCATGTATGTAATACGAGAAAAGCTAACTGATCATCACTATGAGCATGTGGAATGCCCTGACAGATTTACAACCTAGCCAACATATGCAAAGACGGGATACAGCTGCCCTGTTTCACGATCTTGATATTTCCATTTGTGTTTGCTCCAGACAACTTTTTCAAATGATTTTTGAATTGTAGGATGTAATCTTGTATAGACATCCTCGCCTATTAGAATTTGATTTGGTTTTGCCATACTTTGTATCTTTGATGCAATGTTCATGGCAGGTCCAAGAATATCTACGTGTGATCGCTCTGCGTCTCCACCATACCGCATGATGATGTTTTGTCCAAAATCCAATCCTATTTTTACCATCAATTCTGGATAATCGTATTGATTAAGAATGGGATTGATTCCTTTTTCTATAACCATCAACATTGATTTTGCGCAGTTTACAGCATTATCTGCAGTGTCAATATTTCCTTCTGCTATAAAATATCCAATAACTGCATCACCAACAAACTTGAGTACATATCCATCATGTTGCATGATTGTAGAGGCCATCTCTTGAGCAAATGAACTTATGATTATGGCTACCTTGTCTTCAGGCAATGATAATGTAATATCAGTAGAGCCAACCAAATCTACGTAAAGTACTATCATGTTAATCCTTGAAAACACATGTTTTCGCAAAAACTTGTCGGAGTCATTTACAATTGGAGGATACTCGTATCCTTTGGTAAGTGAATTCCAAACTCTTTTTTGTGTTTCAGAAATTAAAGTTTCAGTGTCTACTACTTTTGGTCCTTTTCGTCCCAACAACATATCGATGTATGGTTTTGAACTTTCAGGAACCTCTTGTTTGTGTACTGGGTTTTGTGAGTTTTCAGAATTAGTACTTTCTACGTCTAATTCATGTTTTGCATCAGGATTTTCGCTCATGTTTAGCACCTAATCCAAAGGAAAATTTACGCCACATATATGACAACGCCCTCTTTTTCCCTTATATTTTTCGTCATAATATTGCATGATCTCGGCATTACAATTCCAACACCGGATCTTTTTTACCTCACTCAATATTATGCCACCAATTCATACTATCTATATTTGAAATGTAGAGTTTTATGGGACAATATAAATGGAAAATGGTGCGACTTGGACTTGGCTCATCAGATGAGTTTATTCTAGTCTTAAATGAAAAATCTAAAAAAATTCAAGAGTCATTCTTGCAAAAAATAAAGGATCTCACAAAAATGATAACAGTTAAGGTGATGCTTGGTGATAGTACTGTAATTGATCAACAGACATTTGATCCACAAGCAGTACGAAACTATTATGAAAGCATAATCAAAAATTTTCCAGATTGGTCTATACAGGAAGTATCTGTTTCAAACAATGAAGATGTCAGGCGACTATTTGTTAAACTTGAAGTAAAGGATGGAAATTATATTTTGTCATGGCACATGTCATTACAATATCATGTTTTACTTTACTACAAGCCAGATAACAGAGTAATCGAATGTCAAAAAGAGCTGGCAGAAATTGTTGATAAAACAAAAGATGCAGAATCTGAAATAACCGAAATTGGAGATCATCTAATTTTGGAAAAACTAAAAAACATCGGATACAATGATTTGGATCATCAAAAGCTTTTTGAGTTATTCTTTGAAAACGATGAGTTTCGAGATGAAATCTACAAGGAGATCAAAAACAAATCCACGGTTGATTTTCAACAATACTCAAAAAGAAAAACAGAGTTGTTTAATGAATTAGATAGTCTTTTGTTAGAAACATATCAAACTACACCAATTCTAATTGATGATGTGAGATTAATCGGTGGCGAAGAAGGATGCCTGTGTAGTTTTGACTTGGAGTATATAAAAAATAAAATCAGAGAAGGAAATTTTGATCCAAAAAAAGTTTCTCCAGCAACAAAAGACAAGATAATCCAGAGATTTGATCAAATTTTACAAATTATGAGCGTGTAGAAGTCAATCTAATTATGCATTAATTTGAGCCTATGATGGCCAATAACCTAAACCATAACTATGAAAATTTTGCCAAAATGCTTCACATATTTTATGAGAAATCAAATATAGAGTAACTATTCGATCCCCTCTGTTGAATCCAACTTACAAAGATATCATAAAGGCACAATCAATGCAAGGAAATGTAATTAGAAAAACTCCATTGATATATTCAGATTCGTTTAGTAGACTGTCAGGTTCCAAAGTTTTTCTAAAGGCAGAGTTCCAACAGAAAACTGGTTCTTTTAAAATTCGTGGAGCATATTTTAAAATTAAATCACTAAAACAAAACGAAAAGAAAAATGGAGTGGTAGCTGCATCAGCAGGAAATCATGCTCAAGGTGTCGCATTTGCATCTGCATTAGAAAAAATCCCATGTACTATTGTAATGCCATTAACTGCATCGCCAGCTAAAGTTGCAGCAACTAAGCGATATGGAGCAAAGGTAATACTTGAAGGTGCCAACTATGACGAATCTTGGGCAAAAGCGCAAGATATTGCTAGAAAAACCAATGCAACAATAATCCACGCATTTGATGATCCTCATGTGATTGCCGCCCAAGGAGTCATTGGATTAGAAATCATGGAAGATTTGCCAGATGTGGACGAAGTATACACTCCAATAGGTGGAGGCGGACTTGCTGCAGGAATATTAATTGCAATAAAAACTAAAAATCCAAAGGTCAAGGTAATTGGGGTACAGTCAAAGGCATTTCCAGCTATGAAAAATTCTTTTGATTCTGGAAAATTACAATCAGGAATTGGGGAAAGAACGATAGCTGATGGCATTTCAGTTAAAAACCCAGGCAAGACTACGTTTAAGATAATCAACGAATTAATCGACGATATTGTACTAGTTGATGATACGCAAATTATCAAAACTATGTTTCTACTAATGGAAAGAGCCAAAATGGTAGTAGAACCAGCCGGAGCAGTAAGTTTAGCGTATCTTCTTAAAGCAAAGCCATCACCACGAAAAAAAGTGGTTCCAATATTGGGAGGCGGAAATGTTGACATGTATTTACTAGGTCAGATTGTAGCAAAGGGGCTTACAAATATGGGCCGCATGACAAAAATGTTCATTCTATTGCCTGACAAACCTGGTGCACTAAAAGAGGTTGTCGATGAGATAGCCATGCTTAACGCCAACATAGTTGAGGTCATTCACGATAGGTTAAGCTCAAAGGTTCCAGCAGGTTCTGCAGGCGTAACACTTAGTTTGGAAACTGAAGATCAAGTACACGCAGATAAACTAATTCAACATTTAAAGAAAAAAAATATTCAATTCGAAATTTTGTCTTGATGTTTAGATACGTTTTTTTACAAACTTTGCAAGGCCTAATTTTTTAAGCTCTTCTGATTCACGCAAAACCAAATCATATTGTGTTTTCTTGTGTTTTTTGAGCTTAATTTTCAGATCATCGTATTCATTTGCCAAAATTTTCATTGCATAAATTGCAGCATTTGCAGCCTTGTTGATTCCCACTGTGACAACAGGAGAGCCTGTTGGCATTTCAGAAATTGATAAAAGTGAATCCAAGCCACCAAAAGCAGAAAGTTTGTTCTTACCAGATTTTTTTTGTTTGTAGTTATAGACCATTATTGGAACTCCGATTACAGGAATTACAGTATGTGATGCAATCATGCCAGGAAGATGAGCTGCGCCCCCCGCACCTGCTATTATAACCTTAAAACCACTTGATTCTGCATGTTTTGCATATTCATCAAGCCTAGTTGGAGTTCGATGTGCTGAAACTATTTGGTCTTCGTGTTTGATTTTAAATTCGTCTAATACTTCAGCAGCACCGTGCATAATTTTACTATCAGAGCTTGAACCCATTATAATGCCAACAAATGGCTTTTTTGAATATGACATATTATTTCAAAAACAGTTGGTATTTTTAACTATTAACCAAAAACATCACATCATAGATGCAGATTTATCTCAAGCTTGCAATAGTTAAATCAGCACTAACTATTTTTAATGCGAAAATGTTTGATTGACGATGGCACAGATACTTGGAATAATAGGTGGAGGTCAGCTTGGAATGATGCTTGCCGAAGCTGCAAAAAAAATGCCAGACCATATTTCTGATGTAATAGTGCTCGATCCTACAGAAAACTGTCCTGCCGCAAAAGTAGGCGCAAAACAAATTGTGGCCGACTTTAAAGATGAGCATGCCATTATAGAATTATCAAAGAAAGTTGATATCATAACGTATGAAATTGAGTTAGGAAATAGTGATGTTTTAAAAAAAATCGAAGCAAATACGCAGATTAGTCCATCTCCAGATACATTGAAAATAATCCAAGATAAATTATCACAGAAAAAATTCTTGCAAAAAAACAAGTTGCCTGTTGCAGATTTTGTTGAGATAAACTCTTTGAAAGATTTATCAGATAAGATTAATGAGTTTGGATTTCCTGCGTTGTTAAAGGCGAGATTTGACTCATACGATGGCAGAGGAAATTTTAAAATTAATTCCAAAAATGATTTAGAAATTGCCTACAAGCATTTTAATGGAAAATCTTTGTTTCTTGAGAAGTTTATTGACTTTACAATGGAAGTTTCTGTAATTTCTGCAAGAAATACTAGAGGCGATATAGAGGTATATCCTACCGTAGAAAATATTCATGAAGATAATATTCTTAGAATGAGTATTGCTCCTGCAAGAATATCAAAAAAGATTTCAAAAAATGCAGAAGCCGTTGCAAAAACTACTATGCAAGTTCTAAAAGGAGC
>VHBM01000021.1 GCA_016871975.1 Nitrososphaerota archaeon
GCATTCACACCAGCACATTGGTGGCTATACAGTCACTTTGTGGCTCTGCCACTGGGTTGGGGTGCAGTTGCAATCTATGACAGAAGAGTTCCAATTCTTAGAGGTCCAAACAACTCTATGAACACCGGCCTAAAGATGACCATTCTTGGCTATCTTGCAACCATGTTCACAATTGGAATCAATGAGATGTGGCACTTCTGGTTTGTAGAGGAAATCTTTGCAGTACCAAACCACTGGATGTTCAACATGGGTGTAGTCGTGGCATTCATGGGCGCTCTAGCATATGTTGTTAGAGTCTATGCACGACTGGTCGAACTTGGCGCAGAAACACCAGGCGAGAACCCATATGTTGCTGAAATGTACAAGATGGCCCTAGAAGGCAAACTGTACAGCAGAGCAATTCCATAAAAGCGACTTTCTTTTTCTTTTTCTTTTATATACCCTAAAGTTAGATCGGTCCCATTCCTTGAAGAAAGACTTAAAAGCATTCTGAATATTATTATCGCACATGACACTTCCGAAAGGATTTGGCTCAGCTGGCGGCGGAGGAGCAGGATCTGCCGACGTTGAACGAATGATTGGTCGTCGTGTTGAAAACATGACAGGCATGATCACAGCATCATACATTGCCGCATGGTTGGCAACATTTGGCGGAACAGCTGCTGGATATTTCTTTTATCCATGGGCATATCCAACACCAAGTGGTCACTATGCATTCATTGTACTGACGATTGTTGAAGCCATTGGCTATCTCTTTTGCGTTAAAGTAACGCAAGAGGGCTCTAGAAAGCGAAGCAATGGAGTTCTGGCAGCAACCCTTGGTGGAACTGCAGTCGGAACAGTCTTAATAGTGCTGTTCGTAGGCCACTAACTGTCCATTTTGGACTTTTTTCTATTTTTCATATTTTAAATTAAATACGATCTTTATCCCTCTAGTAAAATTTTATATACTCACCATATCATCAAAACCAGTAATGGTCTGGCTAAGACGATGTACTCACTACTTATTCATAGTAGTAGTAGCAGTTAACTCGACCCTGTTGACAATCAACGCGGGCGACTACATCTTCTACACAGACTGGGCTTGGACATCGTTTGTCATATTCTCAATATCACAAACGCTGATGCTCGCAGTAGGTGCAGCATATTATCTGACATTTACGGGAGTTCCAGGAACAGCAACATACTACGCGCTAATTATGACAGTTTACACATGGATTGCAAAAGGTGCATGGTTTGCACTGGGCTATCCATATGACTTTATCGTAACGCCTGTATGGCTACCATCAGCAATGTTGATGGACTTGGCATACTGGGCAACAAAGAAGAACAAGCACTCCTTGATCCTCTTTGGCGGAGTATTGTGTGGAATGTCATTGCCACTGTTCAACATGGTAAATCTGATTACCGTGGCAGACCCACTCGAAACTGCATTCAAATATCCAAGACCAACACTGCCTCCATACATGACACCAATAGAACCCCAAGTAGGCAAGTTCTATAACAGTCCTGTAGCTCTTGGTGCAGGTGCTGGTGCTGTACTGTCAGTTACGTTTACGGCCCTTGGTTGTAAGCTAACAACGTGGACGTATAGATGGATGGCCGCATGGTCAAAGTGGGACTAAACCCAAAACCTCTTCTTTTACTTTATTTTTAATAATTTTTAATCAATAATTCAGTATGCCCTGTTCTTTTTTTAGAATCAGAGTTTATTGCACGGTTTGCAGAAATTTCCACAACCTTCCATTTTGATGAAAACAATCGCTTTACCTCTTTTGTGTTAGAGTTTGACAACAAAACCTTACACTCTTTTTTGTCTAGTCTCTGGCAAAGTCTTGCAAGCCTTTGCAGATCGTCATATGTAAACTCGCATTTTGTGTAACTAGTAAAGTTTGCAGTCTTGCTTACTGGTTGGTATGGCGGATCAAAATATACAAAGTCGTCTTTTCTTGCATCATCAAGTATTGCTTCAAAGTCTTGGCACCTTATTGCAATGCTTTTTGATTGTAATATTTTAGAAACTGCCAAGAGATTTTCCTTGTTTACAATACTTGGGTTTGTGTATTTGCCAAGCGGGACATTAAACTGACCCTTACTGTTTACGCGGTACAGTCCATTAAAACAGGTCTTGTTCAAAAATAAGAGCCTTGATACTTTTTCTATCTGGCTTTTTGGCGCAGACTCTCTTATAGAATAATAGTATTCTCTTTGGTCTGCAAAATATCTGCTTGAATGTTTTTCAAGTGACTCTACTAGCTGGTCTACTTTATCTCGTATTGTAATGTATGCTAAGACTAGATCAGAGTTTAGATCAGAGACTGTACATCTTAGATCTGAATTTTGGCCCAAAAGATGAAAAAGTACCGCACCGCCCCCAAGAAACGGCTCAAAATATGTATTGAACTTTTTTGGGATGTGCTTTTGTAGTGACTCGATTAGCTGTCTTTTTCCTCCCGCCCATTTTACAAATGGCTTTGGGCTTGTGGCAAATATCTGGCTGTATTGTTGCTTCAATAGGAAATACTGTTTATTTCAGATTCTAGTTGATGGGCGAAAAAAAGATCACAAGCTGTGCAATATTTTTTAATCAAAATAAGAGCCAAAGCTTCGAGCGGGATTTGGACCCGCGACCTTTACCTTACCAAGGTAACGCTCTGCCAGGCTGAGCTATCGAAGCATAAAGTTGGCTCTATTGTGTTCTTTATAATTTTGATTATGAAACAGCAAAAACACTAAACTGTTAAATTTCGCGCAAAATGTAGCAAGTTTTGTGGAGGGGTAGTCAAGCCTGGCCAAAGAAGCTAATGCTTTGGATACGCGAGACTTAAGATCTTACAAAATGGGTGATCTCGTCTCTTAGGGGTTCGTGGGTTCAAATCCCACCTCCTCCACTTATTTTGGATGTCTAATTCCTTTTGCGTTTAAAATTTCGTAAACATCAGGAAGTGAAAACACAAAACCAACATGGAAACAATTTTTTTCCTCACATAGCTGGCAGTAAAGCTCGCCGCGCTGAATTGTTACCTCGGCAATTCTGTTTTTGATATTATCTTTGACAATGACTCTATCATCATCAATTGAAACCTTTTCAAGCTTGGGTGCATATTTTGCAAAGGTCTTGTCTTTCTGCATTGTCTGCTCTAGCATGTATGTGATATAGCCTGCAAAGCTGTTGACACCCTTCATTGCAAGCTCTTGCTTGTTTTTCTGGTAGATCTCATAGTACCTGTCATACACTGTGTCAGAAACTGTAATTGACTTGAATCCTTCTTTTGGCATGGTACCCTTACCGTACATTAAAGTACGCATTTATTTAACATTTCTTGTTGACTCTGTGTATATCTTACGTCAGCTTTTTTTCAAGACTTTGTAATGTATTTTATGTGCTGGAAAAAGTAAAAGCTCCCAAGTGGAAAACTAAATCCTCCACCAAGGGGAATGTTTCGTATCACTTCCTGATGGACTAGTCTATATCCTTCTCTTGTAAGCTTGTCTACCTCGTCCATGAACTCTTTTGTTTTGCCAAGCTTTCGAAGAACTATGGCAATAGCATCGGTTTTATAGTAAACAAAGTCTTTTGATCTAAAAATTTTTTGAAGATCCAAGCCCTCACTTTTTAGGTTGCCTAGCTGCTCCGCTGTGAGATTTTTTGTAATGCCAAGGTACTCTTTGCTTTGGTCCTTTATCTCACCAAGATGCTCTGTAAATGATTCTGTTGCATTTTGTACCTTGTCTTTTATCTCCTCTGACTTTCTAAGATATTTTGCCGTTTTCTTAAAACCATCTACTATCTTTTTTGAGCTATCCTTTGGTTCCATAAAATAATGTGCCAAGCAGGCGATAAAAACATAGTTGATATTTTAAAAAACTAATTAGATTTTATACGATCCTGTCTTTGTATCAATCATGGCAAAAGGCTACAAGGAAAGTGACATTAGACAAAAGCTAGTCGAGATTTTACAGGACTCAAAGACTGGGCTTTCTGGAGTCGAGATTTCAGAAAAACTTGGAATCAATAGAATGACTATGACAAAATATCTTAACGTCTTTGCAGCAGAAGGACTAGTCCAGCAAAAAAATATTGGAAACATAAATCTGTGGTTTGTAGAGGAAGGAACAGAACAGTTTAGTTTTCCTTCAGACTATTTCAAGGTAAAAACAAAGTATCTTGAGGCACTGACTGGCTCATCATCGCAGGTTGTGAACCTGATTAGAAACTGCATCCATTCTGGAGCGACAATTCCAAAAATCATGACAGGGATACTAATTCCTGCAATTGACTCTGTTGAGGAGCTTTACCAACAGGGAAAAATCGGAAAATCAGAGCAAAAATTTCTAAACTCACTTATTTTGCAGTCAATTCAGATAACAAATGTACTGCATGCAGAAGAAAACCTGCAAAAAAATGTCATCTTGATTTCTGATGATACAAAAAATACATTGTACTCAGAGGCAGCTGCTGTATCATTTCGCTTCAATGAATGGAAGGTATTCAATCTTGGCAACATGTCAGATGCAATTGATGCACTATTTGATCTGGACTTGCAAAAACTACTAGGTAAAGTCTGGAAACAAAAAAACAGCATCATGATAGTTGTAGTCTTTTCATCATCAGAGGACAGCTTCAAGTTTTTTGCAGAGGCAATCAATGCAATCAAAGCAAAGTCAGGAAAAAGACTACACCTTGTACTGTGTGGTAAACTAAAGAAAAAGACAACTGCAAAGGCAGACCTTGTAGCAGAAAACCTAGAAGATGTACTACAGTGGTCAGAGACTACATACGAAAGTTTTGCTAAATAAAAAATGGGCCGAGTGAGATTCGAACTCACGACCTTTCGATGTCTGAATAAGTTTTATCAGTCGAACGCTCCAGCCAAGCTGAGCTACCGGCCCTCAAAAAATTCTCTAGACAGCAGTCATTTAAGTTTGTTCTTTCCACTTTATCGAACAACCAATCGAAGGATCAAAATCTTTTTCAATTTTTTGTCCTAAGAGAAATTTCTCAATATTTTTTATCATTGTCTTTTCAGTCGCAGTGTCTTCTGGCTTCATTGCATTATCCAGTCTTCCATGAAAGATTAGCTTTCTTTCCTTGTCAAATAGAAACGGATCAGGTGTACAGACTGCACCATACCTTCTTGCAACCTCTTGGGTCTCATCAACAAGATAGTCAAACCTTAGACCCTTTTCCTTTGCAATCTTTTTCATGCTATCATAGCTGTCATCTGGATAGTTTGTTGGATCATTGCTGTTTATTCCAATTACCGCAACTTTGCCCTTGAACTTTTGGTCAATTTCCTTGATTGCCTCAAGGTGTGACTGGACATATGGGCAGTGGTTGCACATAAAAATCACCAAAAGGCCACCATAGCTTTTGTAGTCGGCAAGCGAGTGTCTTTTTCCATCCACCCCAAGCAGATCAAAGTCAGGTGCCTTGCTTCCTGTCTTTAGAACAACTTCGGATTTTAGCAGCACCATATTACAAACAAAACGACTCTAATTCAATAAAATCTTTCTCAAGACAACAATTAAAATCCACACTACAATCAAAGCATCAGAGGGCTGATAGTTCAGTGGTAGAATGCCCGCCTTGCACGCGGGAGGTCAGGGGTTCAAATCCCCTTCAGTCCACCAACATTTTGTTTTTCACAAATTTTTGTATTTTTTAAGCAGCGATCATTTTTGGAACACGAACAGCCGGTGGATT
The DNA here is from genome assembly GCA_016871975.1 of Nitrososphaerota archaeon. Taxonomy (GTDB): domain Archaea; phylum Thermoproteota; class Nitrososphaeria; order Nitrososphaerales; family Nitrosopumilaceae; genus VHBM01. The sequence goes on from VHBM01000021.1 coordinate 5,708, forward strand.
TAAATACCAAAAGTTGTCGTTGAAAATAACATGGGATATGAATCATCTATAGCAGTCTGGATTCCTCTAATTGTAGGACTCGCACCCGGATTGGTCTATTGGTTTGTCATTACCGGAATGAGAAAACGATAAAGGAATTAACCCAAAAAACATCTTTTTCTTCTTTAGGCTCAATGTATAGTAAAACCTTCTAGTCTGCTTTGTTGATATTATGATATACTGCATATGATTAATGACTTTGAACACCAAAAATTGATGTGGAAGATCCCACTAGTAGCAATTTTGGTATTTGCCTTACTGCCTGTTAGTACTTCATTTTCACAAACCTTTGATAACGAGTCACAGCTTGGAATCAAGCTTACAAACACACAGCCTTTTAGCTACAAAGACTCTGATGGAAAGACTGTTGTGGTTGGCGAGATAAAAAACACAAAAAACTTTCCAATAACTGGAGTCAAGATTTGGGCCGGCTTTTATGACAGCAAGGGCCAGCTTTTAGAATCAGCAATTGGAACACCAATTCTTAATGTGATTTCGTCACAGGGAACATCGCCGTTTGTCATAAAATCAAAAAATGCAGATTCTGCGATTGCAAACATTTCAGTTAACCTACTTGGCTTTAACTCATCTCCAATAAAGCAGTCGCTACTCAAAATAGAGCCAAACCCGCTGCGAATAGGAAGCCAGATTTCACTTTCTGGCAAAATAACAAACACAGGATCTGCTGAAAGCGCAAGCACAAAGATTTACCTTGTATCATATGATGCGTTTGCTCCGCCAAGAATTGTTGGTGTTGATACAATTGAGCTAAGTCAGACAGTAAAACCTGGCACATCAGCTGACTTTGAATTTACTACAGAATACAACACAAGGGCATCAACATTCAAAGTGGTAGCAGAATCAAACAACTATCTTTCTCCTCTGACTAATGTTGACAAGCTTGCACTTGAAATGCTTACAAGACTGGTTACAATAAATGATGTGTCATTGGCTGATACTGATGGAAACAAAATTCTTGCATCCGATCTCTCTGTTGGAATACCAATCAAAATACAGAGCAGTGCATGGATACAGTATGCAACTGATCAGGCGCTTACTAGCCAACCATATGTCTACTATGTCCAGATAAAGCAGGCAGGTGAGAAGCCTCTTGTTGAGTTTATTGGGATGGCAGAAGGAACATTTGTTGGTCCGACAAAACAGTTTCCACAAGTAAGCTGGACGCCAGAAAATGATGGGCTGTTTTACATAGAGACATACATCTGGGATGACACAAACCGTGCAATTGCATCACCAGGTCCAATATCGCTAATACACGTAAAACCACAGTAAATTTATTTTCAATCAATCAACCAAACTTATGCCTCAATTCAAGACAGTCGCACTAGGTGGGACATTTGATATAATCCACAGGGGACATCTTGAGCTTTTGCGAAAGGCATTTTCAATCTCATCCAAAGTCATAATCGGACTGACAAGTGATGAGCTTGCAATAAGAAAGGGGAAAAACCCTGTCAACAAGTACTCTAGAAGAGAAACGCTACTGAGCTCAGCAATTTTAAAAAATTTTCCAAACTCTTCATACGAAATTAGCAAGCTTGTAAATGACTTTGGCCCTGCTGCAATTGAGGGCGAAGTTGAGGCACTTGTCACAAGCGAGGAGACTAGCCACCAAGGTGATATCCTAAATGACTTGCGAAAACAAAAGAAACTCCCGCCAGTAGCGGTAATAGTTGTGCCAATGGTTATGGCAAAGGACGGCAAGCGAATTTCTTCTACTAGAATCAAAAACTTTGAGATTGATACTGAAGGTAACTTGCCCCAAATTGACAACTAACTTGTCTATCTTTGAGCTAGCCAGATAAAACAAAAAATTTCAATCATAGAAAAATGAACATAGCAGACCAGATGCTTGCAAAGCTTGGAAGCGATGTTGCAAATCTAAAGGAAGGACTGCAACCAGAAAATCTCTCGTTTTGGTACAACAAAATTATTACAGAGACAATTGACATGGCACCGCCATGGCTTCAGGACAAGATCAAAGTAAAGCAGGATCCAATCTTGCCAATGAAGTTCAACATCGACATATCAAAACGTGCTGTGCGATATCTGATGATTGCAATTGATAACAATGTGGACGCAATGCCATACTCAACAAAGCTGTATTTTCTTAAAGTTCAGGAAATAATGTCAACTGAGATGGACAAGTCACTAGTCTGATCATCATTTTTACTTACAAGAAACATAAACTACTTTTTTGACGATACGATCTAACTTCCTTTTTCTATTTCCACTTCTTCATTTTGTGTTTTTGTATCGGTAATCTTGTGCTGTTTTTCAATAACAGACTGGATAAAATCGGTAAACTCTTCGGCCTGTCTTTGATCCTTTAGCAAAATACTGTGTGCAGACTTGTCTTTTAGTCCTACAATAATTTCATTTTCAATTACATCAAGTACCTCAGTGATAAAGGTCTCACTTCCATCCTTTATGAAAATCAGACTTGCTAGTTTTTTTGCTTCGTATTTATCAATGCAGAGAAATTTTTTCTTCATTAATCCTCAAGCAAGTATTTGTCAAGTTTGTCTCTTGCTTTTTCACGATTTTCTTGATGCGATTTTAGAAACTGGTTTATCTTTTCAATTAAAATTGCCTTTAGCTCCCCTGATAGCAGCTTGCCTGACCTGTAATCATCATGGATTTTTTTCAGCTTGGCATCATCTGGCTCAAAGAAAATTCTAAGATACTGGTATGATACATCGATGTCTGGGTTTCCACCCTTTTTTCGGTGCTCCTCAATGTCTGGTTGGCCTCCAGAGAAAGCGTACTTGTTTACCTTCTTTTTTACAACCTCTGGTGCATCTGTTGTGTAAATGGTATTTGTCTCCTCAGAGGCTGACATTTTTCCGCCAGGCCCTTCAAGTGACGGTATCATGATGTTGTGAATAAGGGCAGGCTTTATCTTTCCAATTTTTGGTGCAACATCACGTGTTATTCTAAAGTGTGGGTCTTGGTCAACACCTAGTGGTATCAATACTGGCTTGTCTTCAAGAAAGCAGGGCGCTGACTGGAGTGCGGTATAAAAAATCATTCCAGTGTTTGTATCGTTTGTAAAACCAAAGACTGCTTTCGTGTTTGAGAAATTGATCTTTTTTGCAACCTGTGCTGCAATCGGATAAAGAGTCTTGATGTTTTTTGTATCGATAATTATTTTTGTGTTCTCTGGCTTGAAGCCAAGCGCAATAAAGTCAAGTGCATTTTCGTCTGCATAGCGCCTTGTCTCTTCAAGTGTGAGGTTTTGCTTTGAGTAAAACTTTTCATCATCTGTTAGCTGAAAATACATGTTAACACCAAACTTTTCCTGAAGCCACTTCGCAAAGACCCATGGCACCAAGTGACCAATGTGCGTGTGTCCTGAAGGGCCTCTGCCCGTATAGAGGAAAAACTTGTTTCCTTTCTCATAATCATCTAAGATTCTGCCAAGCTCTCTGTGCGAGAAAAAAATACCTCGCCTTAGCATAAAATGTGACTCGCCAGTTATCTTTTCGATTCTTTGTAAAAGCTGTTTTGAAATTTTTTCAGTCCCAAACTGTTTAATCAGCTTGTCATAATCTATCTCGCCTTCTACATGCCACGGTGTTACAATGAAATCATCAGTAGGCATTCATTTTGACTTGCATTAAGGTTTAAAAAGTCTTTTTAGGACTTTGTAATATTGTCACAGGTTCTTCATCCTATTGAAAAAAAAATTATCAATGCCTTAAAGGAAACAGAAAAGCTTAGCACAGATGAACTTGAGAAAAAAACCGAACTTTCATCTGATCAGATAAGACGCGGAATCGAGTGGCTAAAACTAAAAGGACTCGCTGATGTTTCTGAATCGCAAGAAACTAAACACCATCTTAGCTCTGCAGGATCTGAAGTACTCAAAGGCGGTTTACCTGAACGAAAACTAGTCAACCTGTTAAAGGATGGACCAAAAACATTTGATGAGGCAAAGCAGTCGCTATCAGAATCTGATTTTCATGCAGCGATAGCAAACGCAAAAAGAAACGACTGGATAACAATTGAAAAAGGCGACTCTACTACAAAGATCTCACTCAAAGCAAATGATCCATCGCAGTCTTCAGAGGAAAAAGTTCTCCAAGAAATAAATCAGGGAAACTTTGATCAAAATACATTATATCATGATAAAAATCAGCACGAAAAACTTGTCGGATATTTCCGTCTCAAAAAACTTGGGTTAATTGAAGAAATCGTAAACAAATCAAAAACAATCTCGCTGACAGAAAAGGCAAAAGATATCGATACAAGCCAAATGGATATTGCAGAAATTGATGTTGTTGCAGCTGTTCCTGCCACATTTGTTGCAAGGACTCACCCTCTAAAGGAAGTGATAAACGAGATTCGCGAAGTTTTTACAAGTCTTGGATTTTCCGAAGTACTTGGCAACTTTACACAACCAAGCTTTTGGAATTTCGATGCACTCTTTACTCCACAGGACCATCCAGCAAGAGAAATGCAGGACACATTTTACATCAAAGACTCTACGGCTGACAAGGTTGCAACTCCTTCCCAGATAAGGCAGGTTGCAAGATCACACAAGCTTGGATGGCGCTACAACTGGAATATAGAGGAGGCAAAAAGGATGGTACTTCGAACTCATACAACATGTGTTACAATAAAGTATCTTGCAGACCAAAAACCAGACGAGGCAAGAATATTTTCACTAGGCCGAGTGTTTCGAAATGAAAAGGTAAGCTACAAGCATTTGGCAGAATTCAACCAAGTTGAGGGAATTGTTGTTGGAAAAGATGTAACACTGCGAGATCTTATGGGACTGCAGCAAGAGTTTTACAAAAAGATGGGCCTTCCAAAGGTAAAGTTTTGGCCAACATTTTTTCCATACACCGAACCATCGCTGCAAAGCATGGTCTATAACGAAAGACTAGGAAAGTGGGTTGAACTTTTTGGCATGGGAATTTTCAGACACGAGGTAACAAAACCGCTTGGCATCACAAAACCTGTTCTTGCATGGGGCGGCGGAATAGAACGGATTGCGATGTTAAAGTATGGATTAGATGATGTTAGAGAATTTTACAACAACAATCTTGGTTGGCTGAGGACTGCAATACAATGCCTGTAGTAACACTATATCTTGACAGACTGCAAAGACTAGTTGGCAAAACAAACCGAGAAAAAATAATTTCAACACTTCCTTTTCTTGGCCTTGACATTGAAGAGCAGACAGATGAATACATTAGAGTAGAGTACAGCCCAAACAGGCCGGATTATGCAACAGACTTTGGAATCGCAGCAGGACTTCAGGGGCTTTTGGGAATAAAAAAAGGACTAGCTAAACTTGATGTAAAAAGAGGACAATACCAGCTAAAGGCAGACCAATCTGTAAGAAAAATTCGTCCATACATTACTGCAATTGTTGCAAAAAACGGAACACTAGATGATGAGACAATAAGACAACTTATCACACTACAAGAAGACCTTCACTTTGGAATTGGAAGAAACAGAAAAAAATCGTCAATTGGAATTCATGATTTAGATAAAATCGAGTTTCCACTACGCTATACAACTACCGCAAAAGAACATAGATTTGTTCCACTAGGTTCAGAGACTGAAAACTCCATATCAGAAATACTGCAAAACACCGAAGTTGGTCTGCAGTACGGAAATCTGCTTGAACACGCAGAAGTGGTGCCAGTTATTTTGGATGCTAAAGGAAACACGATATCATTTCCACCAATAATCAACTCTGCACTGACTACAGTTTCATCATCAACAAAAAATCTTCTAGTTGAGGTTACGGCAACTGACAAAAACACTGCAGAAGATACACTAGCTGTTGTAGCTGCAACTCTGCAAAATGCTGGATTTTTACTAACATCAGTACAAATTTCAGGTGCAGGCAACACAACACCATCACTTAAAACAAAAAAAATGAGCCTTGGTGTTGAGCTTGCAAACAAAATACTTGGTCTCAAACTGCCATCAAGTGTCATCTCAGCTGCACTAAAAAAATGCAGATTGGATGCATTGCCAAAGAAAAACAAAATTTCTTGCACCATACCACGATTTAGATTTGACATACTTGGGCCAATGGATCTAATTGAAGAGGTTGCACTGGGATATGGGATTGAAAATCTCAAACCGACACTTCCGCAATCATCTGCAGTTGGACAAAAAAATATTGTAACAAAACAGCTTGATCTGCTAGGAAAAATAATGGTTGGACTTGGATTCACTGAAGCGCTAAACTCTAGTCTTGTCAGCAAAAACGTCCAGTATGATATGATAAATCGAGACTCGTTTGGATTTCTACAAGTTGTCGAGTCAAAAAGCCAAGAGCATACAATTCTTCGTGATATGCTTCTTCCAAGTATGCTTGATACTCTATCAAGAAATGTACATGAACAATTTCCGCAGAAATTATTTGAAATCGGAACAGTGTTTTCTGCTGATGATCCAATAAAAGAAGAGATCTCATTGTGCTGCATCAGTGTACACAAGGACGCAAACTATTCAGAGATAAAATCAATTCTCCAGTCAGCACTAAAAACTGGATTTAACATAGAGTGTCAGACAAGCACATCAACTAACTTCTGTTTTACAAAAGGAAAGACTGCAGATGTTATTGCAAACAACTCTAAAGTTGGTACAATTGGTGAGATTGATTCTGCAATAGTTGAGAACTTTAAGATACGCATGCCAGTTGTTGCATTTGAGATAAAACTATCTGGGTTAATATTCAACTAAATTCTAGATAATGTGCCCAATTAGAGCATGCACACAGACGGATTAGAATGACGATGATCGTATTTGATTGCGATGATTTCTAATTCACCCAGGTGTGCAACATGGGCAACCCCGGTCTCAGAGCCAAACGAGGCCTATGGCTAAAACCTATGACTTTGTGTGAGTCAGAACCGGGGGACATTTTATTAAAAAATAAAAAATTATTTTCAAAGATTCGAAGATATTGCAAATCTCGCGATTATCTGTAATGCCGGCTCCAAAAGAAATCTGGGACAAAATACTGGCAAAATCTCAAGCTTCCTAAGACAAGCGGTTTATTGATATATGTGAATATTTTTACTAAAACCATGGCAACGGCCTATGTTTTAATCAACTGCGAACTAGGTTCAGAGGAGGCAATCATACAGCAGCTAAAGAGCCTCGAAGGAGTCAAAGAAGTTCATGGAACTTTTGGAGCATACGATATCTTGGCAAAAATAGAATCACCAACAGTTGAATCACTGCGTGAAACAATAACATGGAAGATTCGAAAAATTGAAAAGATTCGTTCTACTCTGACTTTGATGGGCATAGAAGGCCAATCTTAATCCCCTTTTTCTTGTGTCATGCTTTTGCATTTTATTTTCGTAATAAAAGATTCTGATCTTGGCAAAAGAGACAAAGAGTTTGATTATGTCAAGCAAATGTCACAGTTTTACAAGGCTTGGATAAAAAATAATTTTGACAAAGACTTTGATGTGCAGTGTGATGAGATGATAACAAAGCCTCGTGGTCTGTTTAACAAGCTAGACACTACAACACTTCTCAAAGACCACAGAGAGCGTGGCGAAGAAATCTATCACTTTTATCTGTGCCACTTTAGGCCACTGTGGACTGATTGCACATGTGAGGGGTATCACGCAGAAAATTTTGGGATGATTTGGTGGCAGACTCCAAAACAAGACGATCTATTCTTTTTGGCAGAAAAAAACTGTACCACAGTATCACATGAGCTGGCACACGAGCTGCTTAGACAGAATGGAAAGAAAAACTATGTTGATGTGGTACATGATGTATGGACAAAGCACACATTTGCTAATTTATCATTTGAAAAATATGACAAGGATTTTAAGAAAACAAACACAAATCCAATTTTTATGACACTTGACACATCAAGTTTTGGACAGTAAAATTTCTAAATCTGTAAAAATCTAAACTAGTTTTGTTACAGAATAAATTCTATTTTCAAAGTTTGCAGTCTTAAACTCTAACTTGTTTTCTGGATCTTGCTTTCTTGACTTGCTAAGCTTTTCAAGATGGACAAGCGACTCGCCTTTGAATCCAACAGACGAACCATAGATTGCATCAGTCATCATAGTTCCATGATCGCCACGCTTTACATCGTCAGCAATCTCATAGAACTTGATTGCCTCTCGTTTTTGAACTGGAGTCCCGGTTGCCTTGTTAAATGCAATTGCAATGTACATGCCGTTATTTTTTACAGCAACTGGTATCTTGTGATTTTTTCCTGATTTTCCAGGAATTGACTCGTTTATCAAAACTTCACACTTGTGATACATGCTTGAAACATATGCAAAAAATCTGTACTGGGCAAACATGCCTTTCTCATCGTCTTCGCACTCGACAAACACACGATGGAGTAGCTCAAGCGCTTTGTCATTCATGCTTTGCAGTCTGTCATCGAGTCGTCCCCTCTCTAGGAGCTCAGACTCACAGTCCTTTGCAATTAGTTTCAAGATAAAGTCTGGTAGATTGTAATTTTTGAGTGCGGCAACAAACGCACCTGCCTGTGACATGCCAAACTTTGGAAAACCTTTTTTGACCATTTTTTATTTTACCTCGTTTTTTTTCAGGATAAATTAAATCCCTGAACCTGTCCCCCCAAACACCATACTAGTATGTCGTTTATGGTTTATAATTGTTACAAATTCAAGGATCAAAAACATATTAACAAGAAAAAATTTCAAACTAACATTATTTTTCAGGCATACAAGCATTAAATTCTTGTAAAGAGGTACTAGTTGTTATGGAAATAGAAACTACGCCTGAGCTTGTTTTGAATGTATACAAAAGACTTGAAGAGAACATTTCCAAATTTAGAAATGCAGTCAAAAGACCACTCACGCTTTCAGAAAAAATTCTTGCAGGACATCTAGAAACTATGCCAAACAAGGCACCACAGGAAGGAAAAGACTATGTCTTTTTGAAACCTGACAGAGTCGCACTGCAAGATGTTACTGGCCAGATGGTATTGCTGCAATTCATGCAGGCAGGCCTAAAACAGGCCGCACTTCCCACAACAGTCCACTGTGATCACCTGATCCGGGCACAGATTGAGGGCGAGACTGACATGAAAACATCCTTGAATGAAAATAGCGAGGTGTTTCAGTTCTTAGAATCAGCTTGCAGCAAGTATGGAATTGGTTTTTGGAGGCCAGGTGCAGGAATAATCCATCAGGTTGTTTTAGAAAACTATGCGTTTCCTGGCGGCCTTATGATTGGAACCGATTCTCATACCCCAAATGCTGGGGGACTAGGTATGATAGCAATTGGTGTAGGTGGAATTGATGCAGCAGAAACAATGGCAGGCCTGCCATGGGAGCTACTCTACCCAAAAAGAATCGGCGTCTATCTTACTGGCAAGCTAAATGGATGGACTGCACCTAAAGACATTATACTATACGTTGCAGGTAAGCTCACAGTATCTGGTGGAACAAATGCCATAATCGAATACTTTGGACCTGGCGCAAAATCAATTAGCTGTACAGGAAAGGCAACAATAACAAACATGGGTGCTGAGATTGGTGCAACATGTTCGATTTTTCCATACGATGAAAGAATGGAAAAATATCTTAAAACAACAAATCGTGAAAAAATTGCCGAGCTTGCAAACAAGCACAGCGAGCTTTTAGTTCCTGATCCTGAGATAGAACACAATCCAGAAAAATACTATGATAAAGTAATCAGAATTGATCTCTCGACACTAGAGCCATATGTGGTAGGACCGCACACACCTGATCTTGCAAGGCCAATATCATATCTGGCTGATGATGTAAAGAAAAACGCGTATCTTGATAAAATATCGGTTGCACTCATTGGCAGCTGCACAAACTCTTCATATGAAGACATGTCTCGTGCAGCAAGTGTGGCACAGCAGGCAAAAGCTAAAGGACTAAAATCCAAAGTGCCATTACTTGTCACGCCAGGCTCTGAGCAAATCCGTGCAACAATAGAGCGAGATGGACAGATGGATTCACTAAAAGCAATTGGCGCTACAGTTCTTGCAAATGCATGTGGTCCATGCATTGGACAGTGGAGTAGACCTGAGCTAAAAAAAGGAGAGCCAAATACCATAGTCACATCGTTTAATCGAAATTTTCCTGGACGAAACGACGGAAAAAGAGAAACAATGAACTTTATTGGAAGTCCTGAGCTAGTTATCGCACTTGCACTAGGTGGAAGCCTTTCATTTAATCCACTAAAAGATTCGTTAGATACACCAAGTGGTAAATTCAAGCTAGACCCACCAGAGATAGCTCCTGATGTTCCAAGTAAGGGATTTTACAATGCAAGAGATGGCTATGTTGCACCGTCACAAAATCCAGAAACCGTTCAGGTAATAATTGACAAGGAAAGCAATAGGCTGCAAAAACTAGAACCATTTTCAAAATGGGATGGAAAAGACTTGGAAAAACTTGTAGTTATAGTAAAGACAAAGGGAAAATGTACAACCGATCACATCTCTCCTGCAGGTGCATGGTTGACCTACCGAGGACATCTTGATAAGATAAGTGACAACCTGCTTTTAGGTGCTGTAAATGCATTCAACGATGAGGTTGGAAAGGGTAGAAACATACTAAACAACAAGATCGAATCATTCCCGCAAATCGCAAGACAGTACAAACAAAATGAAATAAGATGGGTAATAGTTGGCGGCGACAACTATGGTGAGGGAAGTAGCCGAGAACATGCCGCAATGACCCCGAGATATCTTGGATGTGCAGCAGTTATTGCAAAAAGCTTTGCAAGAATACATGAAACGAATCTAAAAAAACAAGGAATACTTGCACTGACATTTGCAAATCCAAAAGATTATGACAAGATAGAAGAACCTGACAAAATTAGTATTGTAGGGCTTGCAAGCCTTGAGCAAGGAAAACCAGTAAAGTGCATCATTTACCATCAAGACAGAAAAGAGGAAATCTTGCTTAATCACTCATACAACAGATCCCAGATAGAGTGGTTCCGTGCAGGAGCTGCGCTAAACGTTTTGCGAACACGTGTAAAATAGTCTAAAAACTTACGTGGGGCCGACCGGAGTTGAACCGGCGACCTACGGGTCACTACAGCTCCAAACTCACATCATCTTGTCATCAGTAGCTTAGTTTAACCTCTGGAGCCCTTAGCGGTGATCTAAACGTAGACACTGTCGCCCTACCAGGCTAGGCTACGACCCCACAACTAATGAGAAAAATTGCTTGAATTTTAAGTTATTTTTGCAACAATTTATTTGCAATTATACATTGATCAATAGAGAATGGCAAAACCTGTTTTGATAATTGCTGGCGCAATACCCGTAATTTTGGCAATCTTAATCGCAGTTCCAATGATCACAAAACCTGATATACCGTTTTCTGCAGTTGTTCCAACCGACAAAATCGAGCTTGAATATACAAAACACCAGCTGCAAAAAATTTCATTTGGCATTACCGAAGAAACCAAATCTCAAAAGACAGAAATCCTTGTAATAAAAGATGACGGGACAACTCGCTATACTATAATAGAAAAAGGGAGTTCGCAACCAGACAAGCGCTTAACTATAGAAGAAGAAAAGATACGAAAGCTAACAGCGCTAATCAAGGAGACAGGCTTTATGGCAATCCCATCAGAGTCATTTCATGTTGGCGATGATATTACCCAGTACAAAAAATCCTCACTCAAAGTAACACTAAACGGACAAACAAAGCAGATACACTGGCCAGAACAAAATGCTACTTTACAGTTTATTCCGCCAATTATAACTATGGTAGAACTAGAACTCGATCAAATAATCAGTGACATACAAAAAAGCAACTAGCTTTTGTACAGTCTTAGCTTTTTTGCAACTACATTTACAGCAACCATAAAAACTGCCCACCCAACTAGCTGTGAGACAAGCGTTGCAACACTTGGGTCATAGTCTACTATCAAAAGATAGTATGATACAATCCATCTTATCACAATATAGATGACTTCGCTGATTCCAATTGAGGAAAAAAACTTGACAAGATCTGCTCTAAATGTGGCCTTGTTTTTTCGATTATCAAGATAAAACAATAAAAAAAGTGTAGACAAAAATCCTGCATACTCTATAATTACAGTATATGTAGTAATCAGATACTCTTCCTGTCCAGCAAATGATTGTGCAGAAATTGCTGAAACTGTAATTCCAACAATAGCTCCAATTATGATAGTCTTGTTTAGTTTGAGAATCTCAACATACTTTGGTTTCATTTTTTCTCTTATTATGATGAATCTTTACTATAGAATAAATATCGATTCAATACTTTTTACTGTATGATTCCACTTTCTGGTGATATATCAAGTGCAAAGGGCATAGTGCGTGAGAATTTAGAATCAAAACCAATTTCGCGAGGAACATCTACCCTAAAGCGCGGATTTGCTCACATGCTAAAAAACGGTGTGGTAATGGATGTTACAACAGTAGAACAAGCACAAATTGCAGAAGAGGCTGGTGCAGTATCTGTCATGGTCTTAGACAAGCTGCCATCAGATGTAAGAAAGGCAGGCGGCGTTGCAAGAACTGCAAGCATTAGAGTAATTCAAGACATCATGGATGCTGTAACAATTCCTGTTATGGCAAAATGCAGAATAGGACATGTCTATGAGGCCAAAATCCTAGAGGCAGCAGATGTTGATATGATTGACGAGTCAGAAGTTCTAACTCCTGCAGATGAGGCACATCACATCTGGAAGTGGGACTTTACAACACCTTTTGTAAATGGTGCACGCTCACTTGCAGAAGCACTACGAAGAATAGAGGAAGGCGCTGCAATGATTAGAACAAAAGGCGAGCCAGGTACTGGAAATGTTGCCGAGGCTGTAATTCATATTAAAAAACTAAACGACGAGCTTCGTGCCATCAAGTCAGTTTATGATTCAAAAGACAACCAGGACTTGGTAAGAATGGCAAGAGAGTTCAAAGTATCATATGATCTAGTTGAAGAGACTGCAAGGATTGGAAGATTACCTGTTGTAAACTTTGCAGCAGGTGGCATATCAACACCAGCAGATGCAGCGTATCTGATGTCACTTGGCTGTGATGGAATATTTGTTGGCTCTGGAATTTTCAAGGCAGAAGATGCAAAGGAACGTGCACGTGCAGTAGTTTTGGCTACAACATTCTGGGAAGACCCTGACAAAGTAATGGAAGCACAAAAGATGATTGATGAAAGACACTCTATGCTTGGTCTTGATGTCCACAACTTGGAGCTTCGCATGCAAGAACGTGGAAGTACAGCATGAGTCTAAACATTGGAGTATTTGCAGTACAGGGAGACGTTGAGGAAAACCTCGTTGCAACAAAAACTGCACTAGATGAACTTGGAATCAAAGGCACAGTAAGCACTGTAAAGACGCCTGATCAAATAGCAAAACTTGATGGGATAATACTGCCTGGTGGAGAAAGCACCACAATAGGACATCTATCACTTGTTAATGGCTCGTTAAAAAAAATCAAAGAAAAAATCGAGGCAGGAATGCCTGCCATGGGAATCTGTGCAGGACTGATACTGTTAGCAAAAGAAGCAAAGGACAGAGTAGTTGGCAAAATGGAGCAGCCCATACTTGACCTGCTTGATGTCAAGGTGGAAAGAAATTCATTTGGAAGACAGCGAGATTCATTTGAAACTGATATTTCAATGGAGTCAATCAAGATTTCAAAGTTCAAGGGAATTTTCATAAGGGCCCCATCAATTATCGAAGTTGGAAAAAATGTAGAGGTGATTTCAAAACTAAACGAGAAAACCATTGCTGTAAAACAAAAAAATATTCTTGCTACAGTATTTCATCCAGAGCTGACTACTGATGTGTCAATGCACAAGTATTTTATCAATATGATAAAATAGGCCATTTTTGCAAACTAAGGAATCTTGGCATCAAGAAGAAAATCAAAGAGCAAATCACGAAAATCATCACG
>VHBM01000022.1 GCA_016871975.1 Nitrososphaerota archaeon
TAAAAGAGTCTTTTTCCATGATATGACTGAGTATAATTAGTTTATAATTTATTGTAGAGCTTTTATAGAATATCTACATGGTGATTACATGGAAGAACCAAAAGATGTGATGGTTTTAGGTGCCATAAAAAGCGGCGCTAAAACATTTGACAAGATACGCAAGGCAACAAGAATAGATCCTAAAGAACTAAATGAAATACTTGAGCGACTCGAAAGACGTGAGCTAATATCAGTACAAAAAAAGAAGGGACTTTTTGGTCCAAAAATAGAGATTCGTACTACAGACAAGGGAAATAACGAGCTACAAGCACGCATACATGAATTAGAACAAGACTGGAACAAGATGGTAACCTTGTACAAATCAGGTGACAAGCAAAAACTAGAACAGATGATGGATGATAGAAAATCACTTTTGCCAACCATGATGTTTTTTGGAATAATGGACATGATCATGTTTACTGCAATGTTTAGCATGATTGGGCATGCAATGTCACAATATGTCCCACCAGAGCAAATGCCAGAAAGTACAGAAGGAACAGAGGGCTCAGATATGGGAGATTCTGGAGCAGGCGATGGCGGCGGTTTTGACATTGATGTTGGTTTTTAAATCTCAAAATCGCTTTAGATTTTGAATAATTTGTATTCTAATGATGATTCAATATTACTTTGTGTCTTAAAATTATTAAAATCGTCTAATTCTAGATATGTTTCTGGGCAAGAAATCTGCAATAAATTAAAGATTAGTAGAACAGCGGTTTGGAAGCACATTAAAAAAATACGCTTGCTTGGATACAAAATCGAGTCAAAGCAAAATCTTGGATATAGAATAACAAGATCAACAGCACTACCTCTGCCATGGGAAATTACTAGTAATTTAAAAACAAAGCAAATAGGAAAAACAGTTTACTATTTTGATACTATAGATTCAACACAAAACTTTGCATCAAAGATTTCAAACCAAAATAATTCTGGCACAGTGATAATATCGCAAAGGCAAACTTCTGGAAAAGGCAGACTAGGGAGAAAATGGGCCTCACCCGCTGGAGGCATTTGGCTTTCTGTTATTTTGCATCCCAAGTTTGATGTTTCCTATGCCACACTTTTTCCAATTGCATCATCACTAGCACTTTGCATGGCAATTGAAAAAATACTAAATCTAAAGCCTGAGCTCAAGTGGCCAAATGATGTTACGATAAATGGCAAAAAAGTTGCAGGAATGCTTGTTGATATCTCAATTGAATCAAATCATATAGAAAATCTGATTTTAGGTGTTGGAATTAATTACAAAGTTGATACAAAAAAACTCAATTCATCTCTAAAAAACAGTGAACATTTCTATGGTGCTGGATCTTTGTTAAAGAAAAGCCAAGAGGCAAATCCAACTAAACTGATACAGTCATTTCTTTATGAGCTTGAACAGATATGCAATATCTTGGACAATGGCAATGTTGATGCAATAATTAAAAAATGGACATCAAAGTCATCCACCATAGGCAAAAAAATTACCGTTGATACTGCAGGATCTAAAATGAGTGGAAAAGCAGTCAGAATTGATAAGGATGGTGCGCTTGTAATATCAAAAAACGGTTCAGAACACAGACTTTTGGTTGGAGATGTAAATTACCTTAGAATAAGATAACCTAGCGCCTACGCTTTTTAGACGATTTTTTCTTTTTGGATTTTTTTACATGTTTTCGTTTTGGTTTCTTTTTTGCTTTCTTTTCTAATCTAGCGCGAGTTTTTTTCAAAAATGCCAGCTTTCGTTCAAGAACTGATGAAAGATATGCCTCTAATTCCTTAACATATTCCTCGTAGGAAGAAATAATCTGTGTTTTTTTCTCATTTACATTGGTAAGGTATTCATTTGTTCGTAAAATATTGGTAGTATTTATCAACTCAGGTATTGGTTGTGTTTGATTTACTGTTTCAAGTCCCTGATTTAACTGGTTAATTTTTTGTTTTATCTGTGCAAGTTTGTTTTCAGAAGACAACCTAGTTCAAATTAAAATCAGTTTATTAATTATCTTTCCTAATTTTTATGCTGTAATACCGGTGCTGTGATCCCAGGTTGCATAGTATTTTGGAGTTATCTCTAGAATTACAGAAAAACCGTTTTTTACACCATCCATTAAAAATTTTGCAATTTGGTTATCAAGACTGCCAGTGTATTTTATCATAATTTTTGATGCAATTGGTATGTTGTGCTCTATATTTTCAGAGATTTTTACAGTTCCCTTTCCTCTAACCCCCTTGTATGGGAATTTTTCATCATCAATGCAGAAATAAATAGAATTATTGTTTTTGATATTTTTTACCTTGCCTGATGATTTACTTGTTTCAACGTATAGTTTACCGCTTTCATAATAATACCAGACAGGATGGATGTTTGGTTCGCCTTTTTGGTCAATTGTCCCTAAAAGAAGGTTTAGCTTGCTTTTTGAGAGAAACTCTTCTACTTGGTTTTCTGTCAAGGCATTACCAAAACCAGGACTTGCATGTACAATCTTCATAACTCAAATTAAAAAATCTGATAAATATTAGTTGTTCTAGTATCATTTCTGGATTAGATTTATCTAAACCAATCAAAACTTTTGATATAATGTTTAGAATCATTCTATTCGTTTTCTTTGTATCGCTATCAATCATAATGCCATTTTCTGCATATGGTCAAGACAAGGAACAAGCCGAAGCCATGTTCAAGACTGCAACCGAACATTTTGCAAAAGGCGACTATAGCCAAGCAATTGAGCTATTTGATGATATACTTGAGATGTTTCCAAATCATGATCAGACCCTCAAAATGAAGGCTGTTGCAGAAAGCAATCTTGACTATCATGAGAGGTCTTTGATTAATTTCTATACTGTATTGCAAAGAAATCCAAATGACATCATGGCACTTACCGGTTTAGGTGTTGGTTTTGGAAACTTTGCAGAATACCATGAGGCAAAAAAGTACTTTGATATGGCATATGATCTAGCACCAAACAATACGGTTGTTAAAAACTATAAAGAATATGCAGAAAAAGTAATTGCCAAATATCCTTACAAACCCACAGAAAAGCCAGAATCACTGGCCACATTAAAAAAAGTGCAGATACCATTATGGATTAAAAATAACGCAGGCTGGTGGTCTGAAGGGCAAATAAGTGATTCTGATTTTCTTAGTGGAATAGAGTATATGATAGGTGAGTCAATAATTGTGATTACCGATCTCCCAAAGACATCAGTTGTAGCAAGCAACAGTGTTCCAGCGTGGGTCAAAAATAATGCTGGATGGTGGGCAGATGGTCAAATTACCGAAGATGATTTTGTAAAAGGAATACAGTATCTTGTTGAAAACGGCATGATATCTGTTAGTTCTGGAGGCACACAAATGACAGAACAGGAAAGAGCGGCAGATCTTCAGACATTTAAAATGTATGTAAAAAAGGTGGCAACTACAGTTGAAAAAGAAAAAAGATACATCGAGTACCCAAATCCAAGCTTTGATGTGATAAAAAAATTCTTGCGTGACTCTGAGCAGTGGAACTTTGAGCAGCAGGTCACATCAGGTAATGAAAACTTTGCAAACCCAACATACCAAATAGTTGATGGGGTTTACATTATACAGTACAAAATTTTTGTAAACAGCCAGCCACCTGGACTACCACTTGATCATGTCAGTACCATGGATGAATCTATTGCATATTGGGAAGCGCAAAGCTTTACAACATCAAATGGCAGTCCTGCAAAAATGAAATTCACCTATACTAAAGATAGAAGTGAGGCAAACGCGTGGGCTACATGGGTCGTTAGAAACCTTGGCGAAGGAGTACTTGGCCATGCAAACTATGGCAAGGGAGTAGTTGAGGTTGCCTTGGGAGATTACAACTGTGATGGAAGCTTTCAGCTGTATGATGTTAAAACCGTTGAATTGATCATGAGACATGAATTAGGACATATCATTGGGCTAAAGCATACAACCGACCCAAATGATATCATGTATCCATCAATAAAGCCAAGCTATGCCTATTGCTTGTTATATTAAAAAAAAGAGTTTAGCTGACATCTAGTGCACGAGAATGTTTTCGTGTATGAGGTCGCTCGCCAGAATATTTTCGTCTCATGTGGCCGGAAGGTCGTCCATACAATAGCTCCAAAAACCAAGACTCGTGCTCTACTTCTTCAGCAAGGATATCTTTTGCAATATCATAGGTTATTGGGTCTTTTCCTATTGTCATCTTGCATACCTTATCCCAGTTGATAATTGCGCCTTGCTCTGCCTTTAGACATTTTTCTAAAATCGCTTTTAGATCAGTTGGGTTTTTTGGCAGTTGCAAAAATTCGCAGCCAGAGATTTTTATAAAATGTGTTGCATCATTTGGCAGAGAACCTCCAAGCTGGTATATTCTTTCAAGGCAAGACTCAAAATGGCTAAGGTCTTCTAGTCTTGCGTCTTCGATTACCCCTTTGATTCCTTCACCTTCGATTCCAGTACAGTGGGCTCGTAGGTTTGTAAAGTAATAGTATGCTGTAAACTCTACTGCCGCATTGGTTACAAGCTGTTTTGTTAGCTCTTCGACGTTTATGCCATTTTGTTTTAGGACCTGAGTCCCTACTACATTTGGCTTGTCAGACTTTGTCATATCCTTGTGGATTTTATCACAGCTTTAAAAATCGTTGTCTTGCAATACAGTTCAACTTTATAAAATCACTCAATCTCGTTACAAGTTTGTTTATGATGTTTTTTGATTTTGTTTTGAAATGTTACAAAAAATCAAAAATAATTTTCTAAAGCAAAGATTAGGATCAACTAACTTGCGTTCCACAAGTTCTCATTCTATAGAATTAGAATGGAAATTAGCTCAAGCTACCCACGAATAACCACGACACAATTGGTAAAAACTCTAATAAGGAAGTCAGCCGTTATTATATGGATCTTATGACCAACACAGTTGTTGCCCGTCAGCGTTGTCCAAGCTGCGGCAAGTCTACAATGATCACTGATGAAAACAGTGGTGAGCTGTTTTGTGGTACTTGTGGTTTTGTAATATCAGAAAAACTAGAGGACACAGGAGCAGAGTGGCGCTCATTTTCAAGAGATGAAGGTGACAGAAGCAGAGTGGGTGCTGGAACATCACTGACAATGCACGACATGGGACTATCAACTATAATTGATCCTGCAAACAAAGACTCTACTGGAAAACCACTTTCTGCTACAATGAAAAGCTCAATTGAGCGACTACGAACATGGGACAGCAGAACACAGGCACATGCTTCATCTGATAGAAACCTAAGACAGGCACTAAATGAGCTTGACAAACTAAAAGACAAACTTGCACTAACTGATGCAGTTATTGAAAAAGCTGCATACATTTACAGAAAAGCAATGGAAAAAAAATTGGTTCGCGGAAGATCAATTCATGGACTAATGGCAGCATGTCTTTATGCTGCGTGTAGAAATACAGAAACCCCAAGAACACTAGATGACATTGCAAACGGCATAAACATTAGAAGAAAAGATGTAGCTCGTTGCTATAGACTAATTTTTAGGGAACTAGAGCTAAAAATGCCAGTTGCAGACCCTGTAAAAGGCGTGTCAAGAATTGCAAGTACAGCTGGCCTTAGCGAGAAAGTAAAGCGAAAGGCAATTGAAATCCTAGATATGGCAAAAAAGATTGGTATGGTTGCAGGAAAAGACCCTATGGGAATTGCAGCAGCAGCACTATATCTTGCATGCATTAGCAGCGGTGAGGCAAAATCTCAAAAAGAGATATCTGTTGCAGCCGGCGTAACTGAGGTAACCATACGAAATAGATGTGCAGGCCTCAGAGAAATGCTAAAAAAAGAAAAAATTTAACATCTTTAGATGTCTTGGTCTGAGTGGCTAGAATTTAATAAAGAAAACATAGCCAAAGTGCCGCAAACATCTGGTGTTTTTCGAATGCATACTGCAATGAAAATGATGTATATTGGAAACGCCCAAAATCTTCAAAAAAGACTAGATGAGACACTGGCTGCTCCATGTACATCTGATGCCAAAAGATTTTGTTATATGGAAACCAACGAGCATGAAAAAATCAAAAATGAGTTGTTAAACGATTACCGCCAAAAACATGATGGAAAACTTCCAAAATGCATGGAATCCTAATCAAAATAATACTAAATTAATTATATGAGATCTATTTGGTTTCTGAAACTGGAATTTGTTGACGGACCAAAAATTGCATCAGTGCTTCTTTTGAGTATTCTATCCCATGCTCATCTGCAGTATGTTTTCCAAATTCTTCGATTGCCTTTGTACCATGACCTTCTGCAACAAATGGACATTCAAAACCATAATCTCTACAGCGTAGTTTTGTCATCTAAAATCGCTTTTCTATAGATATTATTTAAATCATTACCAAAACTTTCAGAGACGAAATCAAAAATAGCTTAGATCATGACAAGCCATGCTCAAATCTATCCCAAGGGTATACAATGTATTCATCTCCTTTTGTTAGTTGCGCATATACAACTTGTGGTGGGATCTTTTTGCCTTTTCTTGCAAACAAAGTTGCATAAACTAGATGAGTAGAATCTTTTACCTTTGGCAAAATTTTTGTAAATGTTTTCCCAGTATCGTAAATGTCATCTACAAACAATGAATCTTGTGGGATCTGGTCTTTATCGACTAGAATTACTTTGATGTCAAGCCTATCGGCTAAAAGCCTTGCCGGCACCAACCCACCTCGGCTTATAGTAGAAATACTGTTAAATTTAAGATGAAGTGATTTTATCTTGCTAGCAAGTACATCAGCTAGCGATTCAATTGTATTCCAATCGATAAATTCCTTTTGACTCATATTTTTAGAATTTTATAACACCAATATATCAAAATCGCAAGTTAAGATCTTGAAACCAAGTAGACTGTGTATATTTGATTTGTTCCAGTTGGATTGACATTCATATTTTTAAAATTATACTTTGTAGTTTTTACATTTTCATGCACATCACTGCCAATTACCAATGTGTTTGGAAGCGCAAATCGGTTAATCTTGGCACACCTATTTACAGTAGAACCAAAAATGTCCTTGACAGAAGATGTACTAACCTGTGCTAGGCTGACTGTACCATAAGTCATGCTAACTCTATATGTAATGGCAGGCAAACTTTCCTTTTGTAGGTTTGCACTTATTTTTTCATTTGAATTACATATTGTCAAACAACAATCTATTGCGTTTAGAAATGATTTTGAATCTGATGGTTTAATTCCTGTAAAGTAAAACAAGACTGCATCGCCTATGTTTTTGACAACAATTCCGTTAAAGCTTTTTACAATTTCTGCGATAGAGTTTATGAAAATACTGTAAAACTTCCTCGTTTTTTCTCCATCTAACTCAGATGCAAGCATTGTGGACTGGATGATATCAATCATGCATACACAACAGTCTTCATTATGTTTTGAAAATTGCAAAAGCATGTCTTCTTGCTCTTTGATTATTTCTTCTCTAAGGTTAATTGCCATAGCAGCCTCTTGCAATCTTTTTGCCATTGAATCAAATGACGTTGATAGTTGTCCTATCTCATCACTTGTTTTTATGTTGGTTCTAACATCAAAGTTTCCTTTTTCAATTTCTTGTGCTGCCTTTTGCAGTTTAACTAATGGATATGAAATTGATTTTGACAGGAAAAAAGTAATCACGCCCATCACTATTGTAATTACTAGTCCTGTCAGAAAGATCCTATCCTGCAAAATTAGTATAGGTTCTATGGTCTCTGACTCGTCAATTTCTGCAAGCAATACAAATCCCAAATCTTTTGCACAGTATGATGAGCCGAAAATCTTGACACCTCGATAGTCTTGATAAAAATCAAGCAACTCTTTTTCTTCTTCAAAGCATTTTCTTACAGGAGGTATGTCAACTTTTTGATTGAATTCTGTGTTTTTTAGGAATCTGGATTCTGAGATCAGAATATAATCGCTGTTTACAACATAAACTTCGCCTGACTTTCCAAGGCCACTGCGATTAAGCAAAATATCATCCATTGTTTTTGTACGCATTTTAGCAATTACAACACCAATTGGTTCTAAATGGTGATTATCATCTTTTGCAAAAATTGGAGTCACGACAATCATTCGTTTTTGGCCTTCTGCAACAGGTTCAAAGTCTATAAAAGAATTTTTCAATCCTGAAACAAAGTATGGATCTTGTGAAAAATCCTCACTTGGGAGTTTTGCAAGCGAAAAGTATGCCTGACCATTTTTCCCAAGAATCTTTACATCCTCAAAACCAATAGAGTACCCAACTAGCTCTTGAAATGCCTGAATTTCGATCAAAAAATCTCTTCTGCTTTCATCGATTCTAGTCTGGTATTCATCTTCTGAGGTGTTTAGCTTTTCTACTAGAACCTGAACCATTGGGTCTGTTGCAATGATTTGGATTTGTTTTATCCTAGCATCAAAAAGATTTCTAAGTGAGTTGCCTCTTGTTGTTGATTCACCAAGTAACTGGTCACCTGTTTTTTGCTTTAAAACCTCAACTCCATATGTAAAGCTAAGATATGCGCTAATTCCTACTGCTACAAGCGATACAGACATTACCAAAAAAACAAGCTTTTTGCTTAGTCCAATTCTAATTTTTGGGCTCAATTTACCTCATTTTATAATATGTCATAATTAATTTGTAAATCAAATACAGGCAATGCGCGATTCATGTTTTATCGCAATTATAAATCGCTTTAATAGGCTATATTGATTCTCGGCTTTGATATTCAGTGATGGAAATTCACTTGTGTATTATTAATTACAAAAAATAATCCAAAAACATGGTTAAGCAATCTGTTTTGATTGGCATTGTAATAGGTGCTTTTGTCGCAGGCATTGGCATAGGGTATGGAATAGCTCAGCCAAATCAGCCTAACTTTATGCCTATGACCACTCAACAAATGCAGCAAATGATGAATAACCCAGATACAATGGCTAACTGGATGAATTCCATGATGAATGATCCTCAGCTACGCCAACAAATGTATGATATGATGCTACAAAATTCGCAATTTATGCAAGGCATGATGAATAACCAACAGTTTCAACAACAATGGATGATGCCAATGATGGAACAGATCCCTTAAAGCAGAAAATCATTTTTTGAGATATATGTAGGTGCACTGCATTGCAATGAAGTCCTACTCATTATATCAAAACCAATCCAATACTAGACAATGCAAACATTACTTGAAGGAAGAAAAATAGAGGAAGATGATCGAAAAGAAGCAATTCTTGAGATGATCTCTGACAAGTATTGCCGCGAAATTCTAGAGGCAACAATGGACAAGCCAAAATCTGCAATGGAGATAAGCTCTGAAAGAAAGATACCCATAAGCACAGTGTATCGAAGATTGCAAAATCTTCATGACAACAAGCTACTTGGAATATCTGGAACCATCAGCGCAGATGGAAAAAAGTACTTTTTGTACAAGAGCAAGGCAAAAGCCATTTCGACTTCATTTAACTCCGGTACAATCGAAATCCAAATTGTGCCTAACACTTTGGTAGAAAGTTAGGCGCATGTTTTTCTTTAAAATCAAATTTGAGAATAGTGAGGGTGTTTAAAATGACTTTGGCAAGTAGAGAACTAGTGGAAATTTCAAAATTCAGGTCTCCAGTTATGACTGTCAGCACTAGTGCGTCAATTCATGATACACTTGTAAAAATGCAGATTAATTTTATAAAACGAATTGTGATTGCCGAGAATAGCAGACCTGTTGGTATTGTGACAGAGCGAGACATTAGTAGATTTTTAGAAAACGACAAAACCGCTAGAGCATTAAATGAAATTCCAATCAGCCATGTTATGCGAAAAAATCCAATTAGCATAACAGATGGATTTGAAGATCACTTTGAGCAATGCACTACAAGAATGGACACATTCAACATAGGCTCAATTGTAATGGTTGATTCTGACGGAAAACTGGTTGGAATTGTAACAAAAACAGACATTACAAAAGCATTTTCTGTGATTTATGGCGGAAAATGCAAAGTTAGAGACTATATGAGTGAAAAAGTAATCACCTGTAGAGAGTCTGATACGCTAAGATATGCACTAAACATGATAAACACAAACAACATTTCAAGACTAGTAGTTACAGACAATAATGGAAAGCCTACTGGAATCATTACTACAAACACATTTCTAACTCATAGCAGATATTTTGCAAACGGAAAAACACGTACACGGGACTATTTACTTCCAACAAAAAATGAAGCCGAGTTACGCGTTGGTGATTTGGTACAAAAAGAGATTGTTACTATTGGTCCAGAAGATGATCTTGCCACCGCTGCACATCTTATGATAAAAAATGAGATAAGTGGAATTCCAGTTGTTAATAATGAAAAGCTTGTTGGCGTTATTACAAAGTTTGATGTTGTTAAAGCGTTTGCGGATGCTGGCATCAATGAAAGACTTAAGGTAAAATACAAAAACACCTACTAAACTCATATTGTTTTCAAATAGAACTGATGCAGGAAAACAGCTAGCCAAAAAACTAGAGTTTGTAAGAAAAGAAAATCCAATCATTCTTGCCATCCCAAGAGGTGGGGTCATGGTTGCAGATGCAATAGCCTCTTTTCTTGGCTGCAAACTAGACATTATAGTATCACGCAAAATTGGAGCACCTGATAATTCAGAGCTTGCAATAGGTGCAGTATTACATGATGGGAGCTATTTTCCAAACAGTGATGTGCTAAAAATTCTACAAGTTTCTCAAAGATACATTGATTTAGAAAAAGCAGCACAGATGAAAGAGGTTCAAAGACGCCTTATCAGCTATCGTGGGTCCATACAGTATGAGTTGAGTGGGAAAACTATAGTCCTAGTAGATGATGGCTTGGCAACAGGCGCAACTATGACAGTCGTAGCTCTATGGGTGAAAAAACAAAATCCAAAAAAAATAATCATTGCAGTGCCTGTAGGCGCTAGAGAAACAATACAAAAACTAGCAAAAATAGTAGATTTGGTTGTTGTGTTGGCTATACCAGACTTTTTTAATGCAGTAGGGCAATTTTATGAAAACTTTGATCAAGTAGAAGATATTGAAGTACAAAAAATTATGAAAAAATACGGCTATAATATCTAGTACTTTAGATTTAGCGCCTTTCTCATAGCAGCTATTCTACATCTTATTGTAACGCTGCTAATCCCAGATGTCTCAGAAAACCTTCGCTGGCTGAGCTTTTCATTGTTGATAAGGCATGAAAGATAAAGACATGCTGCTGCCTGGGCTACTGGATTTTTGCCATCGGCGAGTCTTTTTTCCTGTGATTTTTCTAGTATTTCAAATGCATCTCTTTTTGTTTTTTCTCTTATTCCTAGATCATTTGATAGGCGAGTAATGAAGCTTGTATTATCATACTGCTTTAGATGTAAGTCAAGTTCTATGATGATTGTTCGGAGATCACGTGAGAGCAGTTTTTTTTCTACATTTGCTGCATTGGCTATAGTGGACTTGAGTGCACATGGTGTAACTTTGGCAATAGGAAATCTATTTGCAATACCACACATTACTTTGGATCTGATAGTTCTTGTCTACATGTGGATGCCAAACGTTGTTTCATACTTTCAAAGACAATAATAGAGATAAGAAAAAATAATTTTATTCAACGCGTTTGTAGACGCTTTTGAATTCTTGTGCAATAGTATATGCAAGATTTTGTATGTGCGATACCTCATTCATTGTTTTTTTGCCTCTTGCAATCTGCCTCATAAGTGTCATGCACTTGTGTATCTGGTTGTGATCTGCAGTGTCTGGATCATAGGGGCTTGTTATCTCAGTTAATGATTTGAAGCACTCATCAAAGTCAAGACAGAACTTTAAGATGACTTCTTCCCACGCTTTGGTTGTTTTTGGAAAGCCTGTAGCATCTGCTAGCTCACGAAACTCGTTGTGTCTGTCTCGTAAAAGCAACTCTAGTGCTCTTCTTGCGCGGTTTTCCTCAAAGTCGCCAATTGATTTTAAGAGACTCATAGACAAAGTATCTATGTACTAGTATTAAATAAAATCATAATTATCAAGTATGATAATTTAAGTTTGCAGTTTAGATAAATGTAATTTTCTTGATTGAGCTTCAAAAGTGATAATTCGCCAAGTGTTTATTCTATGAAATGACATGTTCTAGTCAGAATCAAATGACTGAGCTAAAACGCCACATGGGACTTTTTCACTTAGTAATGTATGGTGTTGGGCTTATAGTTGGGGCGGGCATCTATGTGCTAATAGGCGAGGCAGCAGGACTGGCAGGCAATGCTGTTTGGGTTTCTTTTGTGTTAAGTGGGATGGTAGCGGCATTTGCAGGTCTAAGCTATGCTGAGCTTACATCAATGTTTCCGCGAGCCGCAGCAGAGTATGTTTTTGTAAAAAATGCATTAAGGAGCAATTTTATCGGGTTTATTGTTGGTTGGCTTACCTCAATTACCTCGATGATAACTGCTGCAACTGTAGCACTTGGCTTTGGCGGATACTTTGCGCAGTTTTTGAGCTTGCCAATAACAATCTCTGCTGTTTTGCTATTGATTGGTTTATCAGTCATCAACTTTTTTGGCATAAGAGAGTCTGCTTGGGCAAATACCATATTTACAATAATTACAATATCAGGTCTTGCCATAGTCATTTATCTTGGGTTTACTTTTACTGACGTAAAACAGATAGATTATTTTGAGGCACCATTTGGATTTTCTGGAATAATTCTTGCCTTTGTTTTGATATTTTTTGCATTTATTGGCTTTGAGGACATGGCAAATGTAGCCGAAGAGGTAAGAAATCCAAAAAGAACACTGCCACGCGGAATTATTTTAGCAATAATATTTACATCGCTAATCTACATTCTTGTTTCTTTAGCATCAATTCGCATTCTAGGCTGGCAGGATCTTGGCGAGTCATCTGCACCTTTGGCAGATGTTGCAGGAAGAGTGCTTGGAGATAGTGGACAAAAATTTCTTTCCGGAATAGCACTTTTTGCAACAGCAAGTACTGTTCTTATCACACTAATTGCAGGTGCACGAATGCTTTATGGAATGTCACGAGATGGCTCTCTGCCCCACTTACTTGGAAGAATTCATTTTAAAACAAACACGCCGTGGATTGCAGTAGTTGTAATAATGGTAGCATCAATTGGCTTTGCCTTTATTGGCGACATTGTCTTGGTTGCAAACATTGTAGTGTTTGCTGTAGTAATTACGTTTGCGATGATAAACCTGTCAGTTATCGTTCTGCGATATACAGAGCCTGACATGGAAAGACCATTCAAGGCGCCACTTAACATAGGTCGCTTTCCTGTACTTGCACTTTTTGGCCTTATAGCATCAATTTACATGGGCTTGCAGTTTGAGATTCCAGTTATTGGAGTCGGAGTTGGAATTATTGGTGCAGGAGTTGTGTTTTACTTTGCTTATCACAGATACATCAAAAAGCTGTAAATTACACAGTTTTTAAAGAAATCATTATGTTTTGGTACCTGTTAAATAATCTAGATTAAATGAAACAAAAACCACATACTTCAGAAAAAGAAACTACACGTAGCATAACTTACAGACTTCCAGCCTATGTTGTAGATGAGCTTGAAACAGAAGCCATGCAAAAAAACGTCTCACAAAATGTACTGGTAAAGCAGATCCTTGAGAAATTTGTAAACTGGGATAGATTTGCAGATAAAATAGGAATCATTCCCATTCCAAAAGAGATTTTAAATTCACTTGGTAAAAACATGGAAGGCGAACACATCAATCAGATAATTGATGCACTAGTTCCAACAATCAAAGATTCTGTAATGTTTATCAAAGGAAAGTATGATCTGAAAAGATGCATTGAGACTTTAGAAGACTATATGCGAGTATCAGGGATGCTATCGGATCATAGAACTGAAGGAGACATTCATCATTTTATTATACAACATGAGCTTGGAATGAAGTGGTCATTATTTACAGAGCAGCTATTAAAGGAGATTTTTCATTCGTTCCTGCCAGAAAAGGCGCTAAAGTGCCAGACAACTGACAGTACGGTTATTGCATCAATTGCACTTGGCTCTGACTTTTCTGAGCACGATTATTAAAAATCACATTTGAGAATATAGTTTAATTTTATAAAATGATACAATAAACAAAAGTAATGGCAATACCAAATGAAATCCAACAGTATGTTGAAAATCACATCGAGTTATTAATCCAGCAAACAAAGTCCTATCTTCCTTTCATAAAAATTGCATACAGGTCGTCTTTTTTGTAAATCCGAATTGGCCCATAGAGATCACCATTTTCTACAAATAGTGTTGGCAAGATGTCAGGATGGTCTACTCGCCAATCTGCGTCATTTTTAGCTGCGAGATAAGATATGATATTGTAAAGATGCCAACTAGTCCTCCGCCTGGAAAGCCAAGCAGTAGTGTGTTATTTTCTGATTGTGTCTGTGATTTTTTTGTCATATTGGAGATACTGGAAGTTCGGCTTTTCTTATGGTTGGCTTGAAGCGTTGTTTTGCGCGCCGAGAAAGTTTTCTTAGGAATCTCTTGTTTAGATAATCAAAGACTTGACTTAGGTCCCATCCGCTTTCGCTGTGCATGAATGTTTTGTATGGGGTTGTTATGCGAATTGATACCTCGTGAAGCTGCCTGCCCCCTTTGATGTGTTGCCTTTTGATTGTAGCGCGTGCTTCGATTACATCACCATATACTTTTTGAATTCGCTTTAGTGTGCTTGTAAACTTGGATATTATGATATCAGCGTTTGGTGAATCCTCAGGTAGTCCTACTATGTAAAATGGAATTTGGCTTTCTATTTTGGCAGCAAGGAGGCTAAGAATGTCTCGATATGCGATTATGCCATGTAGTGTTCCCCAGACAGATACAAGACTACATGTAGTATTTGATTTTAGCATGCCATCTATTATGGAGTTTAGATCGTCTTTTGGATTGCATTGCGGTATTCTAGTGCTTCCAATGTTTCCAATCGATGATTCTTGTCTGCGAATTTTATTGACGCCGATTAGTTTTTTGCCTAATCGCTCTCGCGGAATTATTGTTTGCAATACATGAAATGATGTTAGAACCTGTTTTACTGAGCCTTTGTTTAGAATTGGAATATGATCAATCCTTTTTGTTGTCATTATTCTTCGTGCGGAGCCAAGCGAGTCAGTTGAGTTGAGTGTTATTGGATTTTGGGTAAAGATCATGTTTGCCTTTATCCATTTGTTGTCTTTTGACAAAAGCATCTCAAGAATGTCTTTTGCACTGACTTGACCGATTATTTGATTGTCTTGTACTATAGGTGCTGATCTTATGCGATGATGTGCCATTATGTTTGATGCCTTGTTTACTGTATCAGTTGGTTTTAGGAAAGGAACTGCGTAAAGATATGGTCTAATTATAGCATCTAAGATATTTGATGCTGAAAGAAGTGCTCTTACGTTTGTAGAATAAACAGAATTTCCCTCTAGACAAAAAACGTCATACACATCAGAGTTTGAAATTTGCTTTATTACATTAGATACTGTACTTGATGGGTTTACAACTACTGCCTTTTGTGGCAAAGGCAGTTTTGAATGATAAATGTCCTTAAAATGCTCATAGATTGTATCTGCTAACATATTTTTTCTCCAAACTAAAGACCAATTTGACAGTTTTGAATTAAAATAAACCCTAGATTTTCAAGGGTGATATTCAATTATGGTATTCTTATCACACTTATTTAGTGTCCAAGTGGCAGATGATTCATGATTATAAAAAAACCCGATATTAATCAAGTAATGATAAAAAGATCAGTTACCGTAAAGCCTTCAACCACACTTCTTGAGGCAAGAGATATTTTATTTAGACATAAGATAAGACGACTCGTAGTTTTAAACGAAAAAGAAAAACCTGTTGGTATAATTACAGAAAAAGACATTGCGAGGTCGATTTACAATCTTGGGACAAGATCAATAAAATCAGTCAAAGTTGGCGATTTTATGTCAAAAAATCTGATTACTGTTACAAAGGATAGCACCATCTATGACTGTGCAAAGCTGATGCGGCGCCACAGGATTAGCTCTGTTATTGTTATAAACAAGGATGGAACGCTAGCAGGGCTTGTAACAAAGACAGACCTTGTTTCGGTTTTTCTTACCCAGTCTTCAGTTCCACTAAAGGTTTCCTCGGTAATGACAAAAAATGTAATTACTGCAGCTCCTGGAGACTCGCTTCTTTTAATTGAAAGTCTTTTGATAAATCACAGAATATCCAGAGTAGTAATTCAAAGAAACAGAAGACCAGTTGGCGTAATAACATATAGAGACTTTATGCCTGCCAAGATACCTCACTGGATTGCCGAATTTGCAGACAAAAAAGAGCTCGAAGAATATCGTCGTAGATCAGTTCCAGAAATTACCGCAAATCAGCTAAACTATCTTTTGCCGTTTAAGGCAGTCGATATAATGGCGTCAAACCCGATAACTGTAGATGCAGAAGATGATGTTGGCCTAGCAGCAATGCTTATGATTAGAAATAACATTAGTGGCCTTCCTGTTGTAAGAAAAGGGTTGCTTGTTGGAATAATTACAAAATCAGATATTGTAAAAGCAATTGCAGAAAAATAGCTAGGCTTTCAAACTTTTTGGCTCAAGACCAAATGATTTTTTTGCATTTACGCCACCTGCCAGGCTACCAATCCTCACATCAGAATCAAGCACAAGCGGAATATCGGAAAGCTCGTTTGGTTTTAGCGGATAAACTATCTTTGTTTTAAACTCAATTATGCTTGGCGATTCTTTTCCAATTTGTTTTAGAATTCTTTCTTTGTGGAGCCTTGTAAGACGATCAATTATTTGTGATTTGATTTTCTCAAACTTTTTCTTTTCTTTGATTATGCTAATAGTACCTTTAAGCTGAAAGCCAGATAGTTTTTCTTTATCAATTACAGCGATGCTGACCCACTTGTTTTTTGAAAAGTTGTGAAATGTCTTGTGCTTGAATAGCTCAAGCCAGTAGAGGTTATTGCCTTCCAAGCAAAAGCTTGTGCGTGGTGAGATGTTGCACAGTCCTGATTCATCCGTGGTTCCAACTATTACCATTTGTTGCGCAAGTATCATTTTTTTAACATCGTCTGGAAGAGTTACCATGTTTTGTTCGTGTTTTCTTTTAATAAAAATAGAAATGGTGATTCCTATAGTTGATAATAAAATGACGGGAACGTATTATACGGCGTACCAAAGTACACAGCACTGGGTTATTACCCTGCGTTCCCGTCCACAGGTACAAGAACTTGCGCTCAAGTACCAACTTAGTTATATTACTTAATCCAAATAAAGAAGGAACAAATTATCAGCTTTGATAATTAGCTACCGATGATGTAATTATTACAACAAGTAAAAGGAATAATGATTATTAAGCAAGAGAAATTTTGATAGTTTTGTGAAACTTGAAGAAATTAAGAAAATCCTAGTTCCAATGGATGGCTCTAAAAATTCACTTCGTGGCCTTGATACTGCAATATATCTTGCAAGACAGTGCCATGCCACTATTACAGGCCTTTATGTAATGCCAATTTATCCAAAGTCCTTGCTCTTAAAACCAATACCATATGAAGCCGAGCTTGTAAAGATTGCAAAAACATTCCTAGAAAAGGCAAAGACGCGTTCTGCACAAAATGGAATTGTCTTTAATGATAAAATAGTCAAAGGACATGCGGCCGAAGTAATCTTAGATTTTGCAAAAGATAAAAAATTTGATCTTATTGTAATGGGTGCAAGGGGGATGGGTTCTGTAAAAGAAATCTTTCTTGGCAGTGTATCAAATGCTGTTGTTCATAAATCAAAAATTCGAGTTTTAATAGTAAAATAATCTGCCAACATGGGTAATTGTAGCCTAAAATGAAGGCAGAACAAACTGCAATCCTATACCTATAGCGTATAAAATTCCAAGCAATATTCCACTATGCAAATTAAGCTTGTTTCTAAATATTGGAATAAGTGCAATTATTGTAATTACGGTTACTAGTATCATCTGATATTCTAAAAGCGGGGTGTTTGGAATCTTTTCAAAAAATCCGCGATATGCCATGGCACCAAAAACTGCCACTGCAAGCAGCAGTGTGTTGTTAAGTATTTTTGAGCCCAATACGTTTGCTACCGCAATTGAAGCACCCTTTGCGCCCTTTCGAGCCAAAATCATCATTGATATTTTTTCAGGCATCTCACCTGCAAGAGGTGCGATTATTATTGCAAGCACTACAACTGAAACACCGCTTTCTATTGACAAATCTGTAAGAGAGTGTACAAAAGGTTCTGCGCCTACGAAAATTCCAATAGTACCTGCTACAAAAATTAGTGCTGCTTTTGCAAAATGTTTTTGTGAT
>VHBM01000023.1 GCA_016871975.1 Nitrososphaerota archaeon
GAGCCTCAAGAGGTGCGTAAAATGTTCTCAATACTTGAGATAGGTGTAGATGGTGTTATTTTTGAGACATCATCGATTAGTGAGGTAAGAGAGGCACTGGTTTATCTTGGTTCAGGAAGTTTTGATTTACAGACAGCAAAGATAATTGACATTAAAGGAGTGGGGGACGGCGAGCGAGTCTGTGTAGATACTGCATCGATGTTACACAAAGGAGAGGGAATGTTAATTGGAAGTAGGGCAAACTTTTTGTTTCTAGTTCATAATGAGTCGGTTGGTTCTTCGTTTACATCGCCTCGACCATTTAGAGTAAATGCAGGGGCAGTACACTGTTACACGTTATCACCAGATGGCACTACAAGGTATCTATCAGAGCTTGAAACTGGTTCTGAGGTTTTAGTTCTTGATTCAAAAGGAAAAGCACGACGTGCTACTGTTGGAAGATCAAAAATTGAAAGAAGACCAATGCTTATGATAAAAGCCCAAGTAGGGGATGAGGTTGGAGGCATAATAGCTCAAGATGCGGAGACTATACGATTTGTAAAATCAAATGGTCATCTAGTATCTGTAACTCACTTAAAGAAAGGAGATTCGGTTTTAGTATACTCAAAGCCTGCCGCTGGCAGACATTTTGGCATGGAAGTATCTGATGAGTATATTCTTGAAAAATAGACAATGTCATACAAAACATGTGTTACAATAGCTGAAAAAACGCCAAAAAAATTAATTCAAACTGTAAAAAAAGCTATAAAAAAATCAGATTATGTCGAAATTAGATTTGATTTTCTTAGTCCTAGCCAAGTTCCAGAATCATTAGAATTAGTAAAAAAATATTTGAAAAGATCTGTTTGTACTCTACGACCAAAATCTGAAGGAGGTAAGTTTCTTGGCAGTGAAAACGAAAGATTATCTATTTTGAAATTAATTGCAGAATACAATCCATTTCTTTTAGATGTAGAATATAACACATTAAGAAAAAATAAACAGTTTACCAGATATATTCAGAAAACAAGAACAAATTTGCTTGTATCATGGCATGATTTTAAGAAAACACCAAACGACTCAACTTTAAATAGAATTCTAAACCAAATGTCAAAATTTTCAAAAAATATCAAAATAGTAACTACAGCACGCTCAACAAATGACTCTTCACGCGTATTATCGCTGTATAATGTAGCAAAACTGAACCTAATTGCGTTTGCTATGGGCGAATATGGCAAAATGTCACGCGTTCTTTGCCTTTTTCTTGGAAGTCCCTACACCTATGTTTCGTTGGGAAAAGCAATAGCACCTGGCCAGTTTAGTTTAGATGAAATAAAATCTATTATCAAAGTCTAGTTTTCAAAAACTTGAATTTCATGATAAATAGTTTAAATCAATCTTTTCTTTGACAATTCTAAATGACAAAAACTTTTGCTGTGATAGGGGATCCAATTGATCATTCGCTTTCACCAAATATACATAATGCAGCATTTCGAGAACTTGGCCTAGATTGTACATACATTGCATATAGAATACCAAAAGGCGAGCTTGCTGCAGGAATTGAGTCCTTAAAATCAATTAAAATTGCAGGATTCAATGTAACAATTCCACACAAAGTTGAGATGCTAAAATATTTGGATTGGATGGATGACAACTGCATTCTCATAGGTGCAACAAATACAGTATCAAATGATAATGGAAAACTAAAAGGATACAATACTGACATGGATGGATTTCTTGATCCTATAAAAAAACGAAACATTGCAATAAAGAATTCAAATGTTTTATTGCTTGGTGCAGGAGGAGCTGCCAGAGCAATTGTTGTTGCTTTTGCTAAAGAAAAAGCATCAAAGATAACAATATCCAACAGAACAAAAGAAAATGCGATAAATCTAGCACATCTGGCTCAAAAACTTGGGATCGTTGTAGAGACAAAATCATTTCAAGAAATCGATGCATCTACACAATACAAATTCATTATTAACGCAACTTCAATAGGTCTAAAAAATGAAACCACACCTATTCCAAAGGAATGTATCAATAAAGATACGATTGTTTATGATATTGTTTACATGCCAATGAATACAGATCTTATTGTACAGGCAAAGAAAAACAATTCAACAATAATTTATGGTTATGAGATGCTTTTAGGACAAGCTGCTCGCTCATTTCAAATATGGCATGGCATTGATGCGCCCTACGATGCCATGAAAAAGGCATTACTTGGAGGGTTTTGATGTCAATAGTAAAAGCTAGCCTTCATGGGGCAATCTCTATAGTTAATGCCATTGCCACAGGAAAAGGAGCTACGCTGGGGGTTTCGCTTAAGGTAGAGACAGAAGTAGAAGCAACTTCTGGAAAAGGAATAGTGATAGAGTCAGAGACAAAGAATCTTAGTTCGCGACTGATAAACAAAGTCGTAGAAAAAATAGTACCAAAAAATGATCTTGAAAAAACAAAGATCAGAATCACATTAAATTCTGAAATTCCAACTGGATATGGGCTAAAAAGCTCAAGTGCAATATCGTCTGCAGTTGCATTGGCATGTGCAAAATTGTTCAATCCTAGATTAGATGATTCACAGATACTTGTTACAGGAGTCGATGCGTCCATGGAAACCGGAGTTAGTATTACAGGTGCATATGATGATGCTTGTGCATGTTACTATGGAGGTTTTGTTGTTACTGACAATTACAAAAGAAAAATAGTTCATTCAGAAAAGGGTCCACGAAACCTCTCAGTCGTAATTTTTATTCCAAAATCACGTAAACGTGGAAATATCAAAAATCTAAAAACGCAAAGTATGATTTTTGAGCAGGCATGGAATCTTGCAAAAAATTCTGATTATTGGAATGCTATGATTTTAAATGGACTTGCGACATCGTCAGTCTTAAACTCTGATCCTAGAATAATTGCAGAACTTGTTGAGAGAGGTGCGTTGGGAGCATCGGTATCAGGAAATGGCCCTTCCATTGCAGCAGTTGCCAAAAAAGATAACATTTCAAGTATAAAGAAAGTTTTTTCATCACTTGAAGGAAAAACCGTAGTTTCTGACGTAAATAACAAAAAGGCGGAAGCATATGAACTGTAAAATTGAAAAATCAAAAATTAGTGGAACATTAGTTTGTCCACCAAACAAAAGCTATACCCATAGAGCAATTTTTCTAGCATCACTTGCTGATGGAAAAAGCACTATCAAAAATGTGCTTTATTCACGAGACACTAATGCAACCATCTCTGCATGCAAAAGTTTTGGCGCTACAATAATACAAGACAATTCAAACCTCATAGTAAACGGAATCAAAAAAATCAAATCATCTTCTGAAATCGATGCTTCAAACTCTGGAACAACAATACGCATTGCGGCTGCCATATCGGCTCTAGGTGAAGGAAAAACGGTGCTTTCAGGAGACGAAAGCCTCAGGCAAAGACCTATGCAACCTATTTTGGATGCGCTAGAATCTATTGGTGCAAAATGTTCATCTAAAAATGGCAAACCGCCACTTGCCATTACAGGCAAAGTTAGAGGAGGAGAAGTAACAATTCCTGGAAATATATCGAGTCAGTTTGTTTCTGCCTTGATGATAATGAGTCCATTAACAGAAGAAGGTCTTGTTTTGAACATAGATGGCGATTTAGTATCAAAACCATATCTTGATGCAACAATTGCAGTTATGAAAAAATTTGGCGTTACTGTAAAGAATATCAAATCATACAAAAACTATGCCGTTTCTCAGCAAAAATACAAACCAACGACGTTTATTGTTCCTTCTGATTTTTCGAGTCTTGCCATGTTGCTTTCAGCATCTATCTTAGTTGGAGATAATATTACAATTAAAACAACAATTGATGAATTACCACAAGCAGATAGAGCAATTTTTGATATTTTAAAAAAATTAGGAGCTACTGTGAATATTGAAAAAGATATGGTGTCTGTGCAAGCTCAAAACCTAAACGGTGGCAAATTTGATTTGAGTGATTCTCCTGATCTTCTCCCGCCCCTTGCAATTCTTTCACTCAAATCTTCAAAGCCAATACACATATTCAATGTGAAACATGCCCGATACAAAGAAACTGATAGAATTGCAATTCTTGCAAGAGAATTAAAAAAGTTAGGCATCAAGGTGGAAGAAAAAGAAGATGGTTTAATTCTTGAATTAACATCTAAACTACATTCTGCTGATTTGAATTCTGAAAATGATCACAGATTGTTCATGGCATTTTGTATTGCAGGAATGTATGTCGGAAACTGTACTGTATCAGATCCAGAGTCAGTTGATGTTTCATATCCTGATTTTATTTCTGATTTTAAGAAAGTTGGAGGAAAGATTTTACTTTCGTAATAGTTTAAACTGCAAGTATAATCTAGTCATAAACTCCTTTCAAATGCGTATAACAGTACCAATTAATTATCGTTATAAGCATCTATGATGAGGTCAAATTATTGGCAGGCAGTTCTATCGGTCAGAGACTAGTTTTAACTAGTTTTGGGGAAAGCCATGGCCGATGTGTAGGTACAGTGCTTGATGGCTGCCCTGCAGGATTAGAACTGGATGAAAACGACATTCAAAAGATGCTTGATTTAAGAAAGCCTGGTCAATCCCTTGTCTCAACACAAAGAAAAGAAGAAGACAAAGTAGAGATTCTATCGGGAGTTTTTCGAGGATATACAACTGGTGCACCCATTGCGATGATTATTTGGAATGCTGATCATGATTCACGTGCTTA
Organism: Nitrososphaerota archaeon; assembly: GCA_016871975.1. Taxonomy (GTDB): domain Archaea; phylum Thermoproteota; class Nitrososphaeria; order Nitrososphaerales; family Nitrosopumilaceae; genus VHBM01. Next base: position 4,708 of record VHBM01000023.1, read on the forward strand.
TGAACAGCTTAGAACAAAAATGAGACCAGGGCATTCAGATTATCCTGCCTTAATAAAATATAAAAAATTCAACGACTTTCGTGGAGGTGGAAGATTTTCTGGAAGACTAACTGCCACTCATGTCATGGGCGGCGCAATTGCACGAAAATTACTTAAAACTACACTTGGTGTTGAGACTAATTCTTACACATCACAGATTGGAAAAATACGAGTGCAGAAGGTAACTCAACAAATGATGAAATTAATTTATTCAAACGAGGTACGCTGTCCAGACAAAAATACTGCAAAAAAAATGCGAGATGCCATTCTTGTTGCCAGAAAAAAAGGAGACTCTCTTGGAGGCATAATAGAATCAGTTACAATTAATCTGCCAATTGGACTAGGTGAACCAATTTTTGGCTCATTAGAATCGGATCTAGGAAAGGCGCTTTACTCAATCCCTGCTGTAAAAGGAATAGAGTTTGGTTCTGGTTTTGTAGGAGCTGAGACATTTGGTTCTCAAAATAATGATCCTTACATGATAAAAAATGGCAAGGTTGTGACCAAAACTAACAATGCTGGTGGGATACTAGGAGGTCTTTCAAATGGCATGCCAATAGTTTTACGCATAGCATTCAAGCCGGCTTCATCAATATCGAAAAAGCAATCTACCATCGATATAAAAACAAAAAAGCCCACTAGTCTACAAGTTACTGGCAGACATGATCCTTGTGTTGTTCCACGTGCACCACCAGTTGTGGATTCACTAGTTTCGTTAGTTCTAGCGGATCACGCATTGCAAGGTGGCTTCATAAAACCTGTTTTGTAGTGTTATGTCACATATAGACGAATTACGAAATAAAGTAGACGAAGTCACGCTTGAAATGATCAAGCTGTTAAAAACACGAACAGATATTGCAAAAGAGATTGGCAATATCAAAAAAAATCTTGGACTTGGCATAACAGATCAAACCAGAGAGGAACAATTACGAGCAAAAATTATTTCATTATGTCATGATATAGGACTAGAGGAATCCATTGGTACAAAATTTTTAAACTTTCTATTAACCGAGTCTGTAAAAATTCAGTCAGAAACAAAACAAACGCATCTTTCAGTTTTTTTAAAAGCAAAGGCACTTGAAGAAGAAGGGAAAAAAATTATCCATATGGAGGTAGGAGAACCTGATTTTTCTCCTCCAAAGATTGTCAAAAATGCATTAGAGGAAGTCTATGACAAAGGTTTTGTAAAATATGGTCAAGCCAAGGGGATGCCAGCCTTTCGCACTGCGCTTGCAGAATCAGTTGCCAAACAACATGGAACAAATACAAAACCAGAAAACATCATAGTTTGCCCCGGTGCAAGGTTTGCAGTTTATCTCTCAGTTACAACACTTTTGAATGCAGGTGATGAGGTAATCGTAATAGAACCTGCATGGCCTGCCTACAGAGAATGTGCACAAAATTCTGGAATAAAGATACGTTCAGTTAAGACTACACTTGAAAACAAATGGGAGCCATCAGTACAACAAATTTCTGAAGCAATTAATTCTAATACAAAGATGATTGTTTTAAACTATCCAAATAATCCAACAGGTAAAATATTACCACCAAAGCTTCAAGATAAAATTATAGAACTTGCAATCAAAAATGAGCTCTACATATTAAGTGATGAAATTTATTCACAATACACATACAATAAAGAATGGAAAAGTGTTCTTTCATACAATTATAAAAAAAGCATTGTCACACAATCATTTTCTAAATCTCACTCAATGACAGGCTTTAGAATAGGTTTTGCGATTGCAGATTCAAAAATAATAGACAAAATGGCAAAGCTGCAAGCTTTGTGTTTAACAAATGTATCAGAACCAATGCAATATGTTGCATTACAAGCACTCAAAGCTGATACAAGCAATAATTCTATTAACATGAAAACTAGGCTAAATACTGTGATTCAGAAAGCAAAAGATATGAAATTGGATTTTGTTGAGCCTGATGGCGCTATGTATCTATTTGTAAGATTGGGAAATGATAGTTTTGATGCAACAAAATTTACAAATGAAGCGCTGAATTTTGGACTTGCACTTGCTCCTGGTGAAGCTTTTGGAGATTACAAGAATTTTATCAGAATTTCTACAGGCATAGAAGAAAAGAATCTAATGGAAGGGATGTCTCTATTAAAAACGGTACTAGATAAGAAATGAAAAAGAAAATTACAATACTTGGAGCTGGAGGAAAAATGGGAAAATGGTTTTCAAATTATTTTCTTGACAAAGGATATGACGTGATTGTTTATGATTCAGAAGCTGAGATTAAAGGCAAGTCATTTATCAAAGCACAGTCTTTGGTTGGTGCAGTGTTAAATACAGATTATGTAATGCTGTGTACGCCTACAAGACGAACCCCAGAAATTATTAGATTAATCGCAAAAGAAATGAAACGAGGTTCTTATATAATTGAGATTTCATCGCATAAAACAAAAACGGCTACCTCGCTTGCAAAAATTCCATCAAAGGTCAACCCAATATGCATACATCCGATGTTTGGACCAGGAGCAAAAAAAATTGAGAATCAAAATATAATTTCTGTACCAATCAAGGATGCAAAAAAAGAACTAGCTGTCGCAAAATCACTTTTCCCTGGAGCAAATTTTGTAACTATTGATGTTATTGAACATGATAAGAAAATTGCAGTAATTTTAGGTTTAACGCATCTTATTAATTTGGTTTTTGCAAATGTTATCTCAAAAGATGACAAAATTTCTTTAACTGAAAAAATGTCAGGGACTACTTTCAAGGCCCAAAAAATATTAGCAGAAAGCATACTTACAGAATCACCAGACTTGATTGAAACGATTATTTCAAATCCAGAGATAAGAAAATTTGCCGAAGAGTTCTGGAAAGACTTGGGCAGGATACTAACATACATTCAAGAAGCAAAATCAGAACAAATTATCGAATATGTCACTACCTGCCAAAAGGAATTATCAAAAAATGTGAATTTAGAAGAATCTTATAAAAAATTAACAACTATGGTAAATGCTATTGAAAAATAATCAATATGCGTGCAACAAAAATTGTAACATGTTTTATCATAAATGAAGACAAAATCCTCATCTTAAAGCGAAGTAATAAAGTAAAATCAATGAAAGGACTGTGGGCAGGAGTTAGCGGCATTATAGAAAAAGACGAACTCCCCCTCGCAAGAGCCAAAAGAGAGATTTTTGAAGAAGTTGGATTGTATGAGGATCAAATCAAGCTTTTAAAATCTGAAAAAGAAATGAGTATAGTTTCTCCTCAATACAAAAACCATGAATGGTTAGTCTTTCCTTTCTTATTTAGCACTAAAAATTCGACAATAAAGCTCAATTGGGAGAATTCTGACTATAGATGGATAAGTGTTGATGAGATTAAAAATTTTGAAACGGTTCCTAGTTTAGATAAGGTCTTGTTCAACCTGCTCTAAGTTTTTGTTTTCTTTAGCATACTTTCTTTGTTGTGGCAACATTATATAGACACAAGCTCCCCCACACATGGTGCATGGTACGTTGTTGCCACCTCTCTGTCCTGTTCTACTGTGAATACGTGCAGCCTCTTCAGGATCAATTGATAATGCAAGTTGTTTTTCCCAATCTAGTGTACGACGAGCCTCTGTCATCTGCATATCCCACTTGATTGCTTTTTCACGTAATTTAACAAGATCAGCTGCATGTGCTGCTATTCGATATGCGATTAGTCCTGCCTTTACTTCTTGTGCATTAGGTAACGCCAAGTGTTCTGATGGCGTCAAATAACAAAGAAGATCAACCCCTTCGCTTGCAGACACTGCAGCACCTATTGCACTGGCTATATGATCATGTCCTGATGCAATGTCTGTTACAAGTGGACCCAAAACATAGTATGGCACATCACCGATTAATGATTTAGCTAATCTGACATTTGCGGCAACCTCGTTTAACGGAACGTGTCCAGGCCCTTCTACCATAACTTGGACATCACTTTCGTGTGCCTGCTTTGTTAAGCGTGCAACATTAATCATTTCTTGTACTTGAAGCTCGTCATGAGAGTCCAGTATTGAGCCTGGCCTCAGTGCGTCACCAAGGCTAAATGTAACATCATATTTTCTTGCAATCTCAGTCAGATAATCATAGTGAGAAAAATAGGGATTTTCCTTGTCATATCTTAGCATCCATGCAGCGGTGATTGTGCCACCTTTGCTGACTATACCACCATATCGTTCCACTTTGAGTATTCTTTTTGCAATCTCTTTTGTAATGCCTGCATGGATTGTAGTATAATCTACTCCATCTTTGGCATTATTTTCAAACGCATTGAGAAAATCGTCTTCAGTTATATCAAGTGGGTTTTTGTGCTTTTCAACACCATGATTGTAAGCCTCGTAAATTGGAACTGTTCCAAAGGTTATTGGTGCAGCATCTAAAAGAGTTTGTCTTATCAGTCCAACATCACCACCGTCACTTAGATCCATTATAGTATCAGCATGGTATTTTACGGCAATCTTTGCCTTTTCTGTCTCCTCTTCCAGATTGACCTTCAGAGTAGAGGTGCCAATATTTACATTGACTTTGGTTTTCATCCCCTTTCCAATTCCAATGTTGTGTATTTTTTGGGGTCTAACGTTGTTGCTTGGGATAATTATTGAACCATGAGCTATTTTTGGAATCAGCCATTCTAGTGTTACATCTTCGTCTTTGGCAACAAGTTTCATTTGGTCTGTTGCAATGCCTCTTCTTGCGGCGCTCATTTGTGTGCCCATATAACATAATTACATTTTTACTGGATTTAAACAATAGTCATAATCGATGTTACTATGAATGTGCTTTCTATTGGAGGAAGTGACCCATCAAGTGGTGCAGGAATACAAAGCGATGTAAGGACATTTACGTCACTGGGTGTTCATGGATTAACTGTTGTAACAGCTATAACTAGTCAAAATACTGTAAAGTTTTCTAAAACAGAAGCTGTTTCTTCAAAAATGATTAAAGATCAGCTTGATGTTGTCTTTTCTGACTTTACTGTTAATGCAATCAAAATAGGAATGGTTTACAAAGATTCTATCATCAAAGTAATCTACTCTAAATTAAAAAATATCAAAGCACCAATAGTTTTAGATCCGGTTATACGCTCAACTACGAATGGAAATCTTATTGAAAAAGGAGCTTTAACCGTATACAAAAAGTTACTCCTCCCCCTTGCATTTGTGGTAACTCCAAATGTTTCAGAAGCTGAAAAATTGACAGGAGTGAGGATTTTGACAAAAAATAATGTGCTAAAATGTGCACAAAAAATTAGACAACTTGGTGCAAAAAATGTTGTAATTACAGGAAATCAATTTGAAAAAGGACGTATTGATGATTTTGTTTTAGAAAATTCTACACATTATTATATTTCAGGCAAAAAATTGCAGATAGTTAATCATGGAAGCGGTTGTAATTATTCTGCATCACTTGCGGTAGCAATCGCTTCTGGGAAATCTTTCTGTGAGGCTGTAAAATTTGCAAAAGAATTTGCCTATAATTCAATAAAAAGCTCTCAAAAAATTGGTAAAGGAGTACCAATTACAAATTTTAAAAAATCTGAATTGGAAAAAAGTCTTGAGGAGTCAATACTAGATTTTAAAAATTTAAAAAATATTTACTCGCTAATACCAGAATGTCAAACCAATTTTGTCTATTCAAAACTACATCCAAAATCAATACATGATATTCTTGGAATATCTGGAAGAATAATTAGAACTGGAAAAAGTGTCAATGTTGCAGGAAGTATTGAATATGGTGCTTCAAGACATGTGGCATCTACGATTTTAGCTGTCGCAAAAAAATTCCCGTCTGTAAGATCAGCATTGAATTTAAAATACGATTCTAAAATAATTGAAAAATGTAGACGTAATGGCTTTACAGTACTACACTATGACAGAACAAAAGAGCCATCGCATATCAAAAGTAAAGAAAATTCATCAGTTTTGTGGGGAATAAAAAATGCGATTAAAAATGAGACTGACACACCAGACATAGTATTTCATAAGGGAGATTTTGGCAAAGAACCAATGATCATAGTTTTTGGCAAAAATCCATCCAATGTGATAAAAAAGGTATCAAGTATTTTGTGGCATTGTAGGAGAAATTCATAATTCAACATAAATAACCAACTTTTCAAATACCATTTCATGAAGGCAATAATACTCGCAGGTGGGTTAGGTACAAGGCTACAACCATATACTACTTTTCTTCCAAAACCTATGCTGCCATTGGGTGAGAAACCACTCTTAGAGCATCTAATAGAATGGCTTAGGAAAAATGGCGTATCTTCGATTGTTTTGTGTGTGAGTTATCTTAGGAAAACAATCGAAGATTATTTTGAATCAGGTGATAGATTTGGTGTAAATATAGAATATGCGATAGCAAACAGACCTCTTGCAACTGCGGGCCAGCTTAAGACTGCTGAACAGTTTGTCAATGATTCATTTGTATGTGTTTATGGGGATTCTATTTTTGATTTTAATTTACGACACATGATAGAACAACACAAAAAGAAAAGATCTTTTATTACAATGAGTCTTTATGAGTACAAAACAAATCTACCATATGGCATTATAGAAACCAATTCCAATGGCAGAGTAACAGCATGGAATGAAAAACCTGAGATTCATGGAAATATTAACATCGGATGCTATGTTATGGAACCGCAGGTATTTTCTCTTATTCCACCCGACAAACCATTTGGTATGGATCAGGTAATTAAAAAGGCGTTAATCTCTAAAAAACAGGTCAGTAGCTTTTTGATAAAGAAGGGTTTTATCGATATTGGAGACAAGGCATCATATAAGAAGGCATATCAGCAATTCCTAGAGAAATTAGGAAATATTTGATAAAGCAATGGGCAAAATAGTAATTCGTGAATTACAAGAAAATGATCTTTTTAATGGATTCTTAGAATCGCTTGATTCGTTACGAAGTGCAAGTAACTTGAATGTCAAAAAAGCAAAGCAAATCTACGCTAAAATAAAATCAAATCCAGATCATGTAATATTTGTAGCAGTATTAGACGGAAAGGTTGTTGGCTCTACTACAATGATTGTTGAACCAAAATTCATTCATGATGGCGGACATGTTGGACATATTGAAGATGTGGTTGTAGCCAAGGAATATCAAGGAAAAGGAATTGGTGAGAAATTAGTCGGTGCTCTTTTAGATTATGCCAAAAAAAACAATTGTTACAAAACGATATTAGATTGTAAAGATGATGTCAAGCCGTTTTATGAGAAAATTGGCTTTAAAAAAGAAGCAAATTGTATGAGATTTGATCATAATTAAAAATACTCTTTTTTTGGTCTTTTCTTTTTTTCCCTAAGCAGCAAAATACCTACTACCAAAACTGGGATTGATACTGAAATAAAAAGTGGTGGCGTTATAGTTACTGCAAATACAAGATGACTTGATTCTATCTTATCAAGTAATGTATATGCATATGTCATTCCCACAAGTAGTACTGCACCCCCTGCAAGTATCATAGCACCTACTTGTTTTGAACCATATTTTTTTGCCATCATAAACGACGTTCCAGCTAAGACCAAGGCAGGTGCCACCCCTATAGATATGAATTGCAAAACTTTTGGTGCCGGCTCTACTTCACGTTGAGGTTCAATCATAAAATCATATAGTGTTATTATTTCACCAACAAATATTACAAACAAACCAAGACTTGCAGCTGCTACATATTTTTCAACTGCCATACAAAATCATTTTAATTTACAATAAATAAACTCAGGGTATCAGACAATACCTACAAGGCCAGCTAGTTCTTTTCGGCATGATGCACCTAAAGATTCAGCTGCTTTTTCTGGCGATATTTTGTTCAAAAAGACACCATAACCACGCTCAAGTCCGGACCATGCGTCTGTCAACGGATAAACTTCAATATGCCAGTGAATCTGACGGCTGTTTTTCTTTTCAGGCGAAAGATGGAAAACCAGGTTATATGAAACATCTTTTATGCTGTTTGAAAGACCTCCCAATGTAGCCCTCAAAATCAAGGACAAATCGTTGATCTCTTTTTGAGTTATTTTAGAAAAACTAGTTGTGTGTTTTTTTGGACATATCCAAAATTCGAAAGGATGTGATGGTGCCCAAGGACAAAATGCAATAAAACCTTCTGTCTGCAGTACCTGTCTTTGGCCACCAGTTTCTGTACTTACTGTTTGACACATCGGACAGACGCCTTTTTCATTAAGAATTTTGTGTGATGCCTCAGCTTCCTCTTCAATTATTGGTGGAATTGTAGAAAAAGTAACCATGTTTATGTGTGGGTGCAGTATGCTTGTCCCAGAGTCTTTGCCATGGTTTACGTATATTGAAACATAGGTGACGCCTTTTTGTGTGTACAACCATCTCAGCCTATCCTGAATAACAACTAGTATGTTTGACCATTGCTCAGTTGGAATTGTTGCCAAAGAGTCCTTGTGGTTTGATGAAGCTACTACAACGTAGTGATAACCATATGCAGGCTCGCTGTATAATGGTCTGTCACTGTAGGTATTTTCATTTGCAGTAGAAACTGCTGGAGTTCTGCTTTCAAATACTCTTACAGACCAATCCTCAACGTAGGAATCCTCGCTATCTTGTAGTCTTTTTAGCATTCCGTCCTTTGCAACTAATGATAATAATGATGGGTTTGTCATTGCCTCATTGCCAGGACAAAATGCGCATTTTTTTGGATCGGTTTTTTTATCACCGTTTGGTGAAACTATAACAAGTCTTTCTAAAACATAATCTTTACGCATATCTCCCATATTGGATAGTGGCAGAATGTGTGTGTAAAAACTTTTCACATTTTTAAAGATCTAATTTTGATATGACAGATCATGCTGGAAGATTTAAAGTGATCAAAATCAAGTGTTCAGCTGGGGCTGGACAGAATTACCGAAAATTCCGATGTTCATATGATTTATGTTTTGTTGGATGGAGTTGGCGATCTTCCTCATCCAGATCTAAAAGGTAAGACCCCTCTAGATTCTGCAGTTACACCCAACCTTGACAGATTGGCAAAAAATGGTACAATGGGCGAGGTAGTTTCTGTAGGTAAAGACATAGCACCTGAATCAGACATTGCAGTTTTTAACATGCTTGGATACAGGTTTCAACATGCAAATTATGTTGGCAGAGGCGTAATTGAAGCCATAGGAGTCGGAATTGATTTTAAGGATGGGGATTTGGCATTGCGAGGAAATTTTGCCACAATTGATGATAATAGAGTCATCACAGATAGAAGAGCGGGAAGAAGAATAGAAAGAGAGGACGCAGTTGAAATATCAAAAGAGATACAAGAAAAGACAGAATTTACAAATCCAAACGCTTCTGTTGTTGTTGCACCAACTATTGGTCATCGTGTGACTGTTAGGATTAGATGCAAAGATGAGATACTTTCATCGGATATAACAAATACAGATCCAGCCTACACCAGAGTTGATGGCATGGGAATTGCAAAAGCGGTAAGTGATTTTTTAAAAATTGAAAAATGTCTACCTTTAAACGAATCACCTAATGCACGCCTTACAGCAGACTTGGTTAACGAGTTTACAGAAAAATCCTTGGTAATTATGAAGCAAAGCATGGTAAACAAAAAGAGAAAACAAAACGGCAAAAAACTTCTCAACAGCATAATTCTTCGAGATGCTGGAAACCGCTATCCACATACAAAGCCCATAAATGAGTTGTATTCTATGAAATTTTCCTGCATTGTTGATATGCCAGTTGAGCTTGGAATTTCTGAAGTTTTAAAAATGAAAGCATTCAAAGCCGGTGGTCTTACTGATTACGAAGAAAAGGCCAAGGTAGCTGCACAGTCTATGCAAACACAAAATGCCATTTATGTACATTTGAAGGGTCCTGATGAATTTGGTCACGATGGTGATGCGATTGGAAAAATGAAAAACATTGAAGAGATCGATAAAAGATTTTTTGGAACCTTACTTGATAATATCGACTCAAGTAAAGTTGCCGTGGTGATTTCTGCTGATCATTCTACACCATGTATAAACAAAGGACACAGTGATGATCCTGTACCATTGTTGGTGTCAGGGAACTTTATAAAAAAAGATGGCACAATAAGATTTACCGAAGCTGAAGCAAAAAAAGGAATTATTGGATTAATTGAAGGTGCAGAAGTTGTTACTACTGCACTTAATCTTATTAAATCGCAAATGTAGTAATTTTTCTAGTCTTTCTTATTTCTTCTGCTTTTCTACGCAAACTATCTATGTCTATGTTATTGTATTTGCCTGATGTGTTTGCAAGTTTTTCTAATGCACGCTCCAAAATAGAAATGCAAATATCATTTTCATTTTTTTGATAGTGAACCAAAGCTGCAGCAACTAAAATTAGTCCCTGTACAAGATCCTTTTCTCCTTCATAACATTTTTTCCAAACTCCCTCAAGGACTTCATGGCATTCCCAGTATCTCTCATTATTAAAATAGAAAATACCCTTTCTTATGGCCTCGTCTTTTTCCAAGTGTTCTTCAACTACATGCTTTGCATGATCCAACTTTGCAATAGGCTGCAGTCTTTTTACAAGTTCATCTAGCTGTTCTTTAGGGATAGAAATATCATATTCTATATACTTGCTTGAAACCCTAGTATCACGTATTGTTGCACTAAGACCAGTACAAAGATTACGCGCCTTAGATAGTAGATGATCAGTATCAATTGGACTATAACCGTTATTTTGTAAGTGTAACATAAAACGGTCCATGTTATATTGGATTTGGGTTTTCTTAAATTTCTTTTAGTTTCAATTAAGATTTATATGAACTATAGAAAGGTTTTGTGATACATGTCGATAATTGAAACTGTTAGTGATGTAAGTAATCCATTTCTATCTAGAAGAGAAATCACGTGTAACTTTGCCGGCCTTGGAGGAAAATTAAAAAAAATAGAGGCAGCAGACATGATTACAAAAGAATTCAAGCTTGATGGAAAAATTGTGATTCCAGTAAAAATGAAAACATTTGCTGGAAAGCCAGTTGTTACGGGTACCTTTTATGTATATGAAGATGAAAAGATAGCAAAGCAACAAGTCAGTCCAGTGATTTTTGAGAGATTGGATAAAGGAAAGAAAAAAGATTCCGCTGTTGAAGAAAAACCGCAGGAGCAAAAAACAGAAGCCACGCCAGCAGAAAAAACTGAACCAAAGGAAGTAAAAGCCGAACAAGAGGAGAAGAAGGAATAATTGGCTGGAAAAAAGGGTTCAAGCCCAACTGTTAACAAATACTACAAGGTGGATGGAGACAAGGTAACACGAATTCGCAAAATCTGTTCCCGTTGCGGCAAGGGAGTTTTTATGTCTCAACACAAAGACAGACATACTTGTGGCAAATGTGGCCTAACAGAATTCTTGCAAAAATAAATTGATTTTTGAAATCTAGTATAGCTTTTTCCTTCTCACAGTCGAGCTTTTTTCTTCTAACTTTTTTAGTTTTTCTAATAGGCTCGGATCTATCTTTATTTTTGCAAGTGACTCAGCTGATACTTTGATAATGTTTGAATCTAGTGTAATGTTTGTTGTTGGAAGTTTTTTTTCAATCCAAAACTTTATTGTTTTGTCTTCTAATTTGAAATCTCTGAAACCGGCTGGAAATTTTTTTGTTATATGTAACAGTAGTGTTTTATCATTAAAAACAGCCTTAGGATCAAAAAGTCTTGTAGAATCTGCATACACATTTTCGAATAGATTTCCAGAGATTTCATCAGATAAGATCTCCATTTTTGACGCTCTGCGTATGAGCTCAAGATAATGAAGAAATTCATGGGCCAAAATCGCATGCATGGTTCCTTTCAGCCCATAGGCAATTAGCGGAGCAGTTAGCTGAATAACAATTTGCAAGTTATCATTTAATATAATTGGGATAGTTCGTGCAAACAGTATCCCGTAATCATAAGAGTTTGAAGAGGTAACTACTGCTGATGGTTCAACGTAGGCAATGGGGTAATTGATTCCTAACGCTTTTTGTATTCTGTTTATGCCAGCTACTGCAATAGGAAAACGTTTCTCAATTAGTGAAACCACTTTTTCTGGCAAAATGCCATTTTGCCTTGCTTCCTTTATTTTTAAAAGAGGATTCAACGATTCAAATCAAAAAGGACGTATAAAAAGTGCTTTGGCAATATGTTTTGTAATTAAATTATTGAGAAAATTTGACAGAAGGTTCACAATTTTGTTTAAACTAGTCTCACTTCATAAAAGTCAAATTCTTTACAGCTGCATTTTGTGCCAAGCAGATCAGTCAAGTTTGGAAATACATCATTTCCTTCAACAAATCGCTTGATTGGTAATCCTCCATCAGCTGTCATAAACAAAGAAAATGAGTTTGAGGAAATCAATTTGTATTTTGCAGTATAGATTGATTTTTTGTTTCGTTTGCTTTTGTCATAAACCGCAATAGTGTTTTTTACTAGGGTTTCGATTGGTTTTAGCTTGTCTTTTATTATGTTATTCTCAGTTTCAACGCGTATCTGAATTTTTGTTTTAAATGGAAATGATGTTTTTGGGTTTTGTTTTATTGGATAAAGGTTGTGTATTACTACCTTATCTTTAGTTATTTTTTTTCCTAGTCTAACATTTCTTTTTTTTGGATTTATTACCTTTACAAAAAAAGGTCGTCCCTTGTTTAATACAAGACTTGATTTATCTTCGCCACCAATCCATGTTATCTTGATTTGATCTGCACCAAATTTATCAAATACAAGTTTTGCAATCTTTCCCTCTACGCTATCAAATGTACATATTCCATGGTTGTTGCATGTACGACAGCCCTTTCCATCACAATTTGAGCAAGGTTTTTCTTTTTGCGGTATGCCACGTTCCGTTTTTGTGTATTTACCAAAAAGAAACAAGGGTTTTGATTTTACTTGATATGAGTCACTTTTGAGATCTATTGTTAGTGTAATTTCAGGGTTAAGATAGTCAATTTGGCTTTTTGTTTTACTTGAAAAATTTTTTGCTATCTGATTTGTAAAATCTGTTTTTACACTATCTATTCCACGTAAATGAAATTTTGATCTAATTTCATCATCATTGTCAACAATTGATGGTTTTAGAATAGAACCTACAAGAAATGTTAAAAATTCGTATTCTGATGATATCTCAATGAGTTTTTCAACAAAGTGACTTGTTTTTAAAAGAAAGTTTTTGCATACAAAGCATTTGTTTGGTTCGTTTTTTTGCAATAACCGATAAATTTTTTTCCCCAGTTGTTCGTGTGATGAAAGATCAAGTTTTTTTGCAAATAATCTTCCCGTACAGGCAACACATAATGAATATTCATCTAAGATTTTTTTTGCAATAGAAAGTGTTTGTGTTAATTTTGAATGTGAAGATTTTTGTTTTTGACTTGATTTGGCTAGTAATTTTGCTTGCAAAACTCTATCCCAGCCCCATTCGGCGTAAAAATCCCTGCATTTGTCTTCCCTTTGATGCTTTCATCATGCTCTTTGAGTTCTTGTAGTTTTTTAGCAACTCCTTTACCTCATGTTCTGGCCATCCCGACCCTCTTGCGATTCGCTTAATTCTTGATGCATTTAGTAGATCAGGATCTGCTTTTTCCTCTTTTGTCAT
>VHBM01000024.1 GCA_016871975.1 Nitrososphaerota archaeon
GGATTCTCATATGACTCCTCGCTTCGAAACTCAAAGGACAAAATAGACAAATCTGAGATGGGATTCCAAAATTTAGATGGCATTATCGAGTTTCCTGTTACCTTGATGGATGCATATTTGTTTACATACATGAAACTAGATGAAAAACAAATCATCCAAACCTTCAATCACACTCTTGACTATGCAAGAAAAAATGATACTAAAGTAATCACGGTAATCTGGCATGATAATGTTCTAAAAATGATTGGTGGAAGAAAATACAAGGAGATAGTAGAATTTCTTGTATCACAAAAAGATGTCAAGATCTGCAGAGGCATTGATCTTGTATCTATTCTCAAATAGTGTCTTTTATTAAAAAACTAAACAAAAAGCTAACCATTGGTTTAAGCTACATCAATGCTACTATTATTATGAAAACAAAACCAAATACTTGCATGAAAGCAAAGTTTGCTACAACATGTCAAGCATGTGGAGAACAAATCAAGCCTGGAAAAGAAATTTTAAAAGATGACGGCGGAAGATGGGTTCACAACTATTGCACAGAGACAGAAATTCCCTAGTTTTTATAATAAATGAAAATGGCTTATATTTAGTACTAAAAAATTCTGCACACCCAATTGAATTATTATTCAGAAAGCGGCCTCATGGAGCTAGTCGAAGACATTATTGACCTAGACTCAAGAATGAGGTTTGCGGCACTAATTGACCTTAAAGGAAATATCGTCGAGGCGATAATGAAGGCAGGAAAAACTTCGCTTAAAACACAAAAAGAAGAAGAACACTTTTGCAGACAAGTCGCTGAAAGAAGAAAGATGAGAAAAGAGTTTGATAAAAGTTTAGGAAAGGTCAGATACGTCCATGTAGAGCGAGAAAAGGTAACTCAAATGGTTATTTACACAAAGAAAATGACTGTATATTTTACAATGGAGCCTGAGCTTAGCATTACAAGAAAAGTACAGATAGTTAATAAGATCAAAAAAATGACGGCACACTTGTAAAATGAAACAAAAAATTCTTGTAGATGAGATGGATGATGGGATGGATGAAAAACTAAACGCACTTGGATATGAGGCTTTTAGCGTAAAAAAGCTACGAACTGAAGGCAAAAAACTAGCTACCGATTATTCCATTATCAATTATGCAAAAGAAAACAAGATGATTCTAGTAACACGAGATACAGAAAGTGGTCAGGCCTGCCAAGAAAATGATATTCCCTGTATTTTGCTTGATAATAACGAAATTTTTAAGATTGTAGTTGAAAAACTAAAACAACTATAGCTTGATGATCTTTTTATTATACAACAAGTGAAACAGAATATGGATAGCTGTGATGTACGTACTCGTGCCTACAAAAATGGCAAGACCTTTGATCAGTGCAGAGATATTGCAAAATCAATAACCACACAACTAAAAAAACAGATTGACGAACACGGAAAGATTGCATGGGATGAAATCATGTCAAAAGTAGATCATGACGAGCTTGTCTACAAACTAACGCTAAAGTATCTACGACAAGATGGATACGATATTGGAAACTGGCAGATTCCTGAAGTAAAAAAATTTTCTAGCTAGAATTTACAGCACAACTGCCATCTGGCCTTTGTAGTTTTCTTGCCATAATGACTGGTGTAAAAAACAAAACAGGTATGGTAATTGCAATAAGTAGTGTCTGAAGCTGTGTCAATACAACAGTAAATGCAAGCACGCTTGATGTACTAATAAAAACAGAAAGTAATGTTCCTACACATGTAGGACATGCAATGAATAGTCCTGTTGCAGCGCCAACACTGCTTAGACCTCCTTCCTTTTTGGCAATTGATATGGCATTTACTGCAAGTGAAGCATTTAGTCCAACAAGATATGACACTATAACCTGTAAAAGGAGGTTTATTGGAATGATTTGCAAGCCCACATGTTCAGTAAAATAGGCAATGAATTTTGGCATGTATCCAGGATCTCCACAGCACGGAGTTATGTGAGCTGATGGAACCACCGCACCGTAATGTTCAGAAAACACTACCTCTGGCTGATAGACAAGCGTTCCAGAGGTAAGTGAAAAAAATATTCCATATGCAACAAATGCTAGTGCAAATATTCTTCGTGACTTGGTGTTGTATGTAGCAATTGCAATCGTTGATAAAATCCCTCCATCTTTTTCTAGAGCCTTTTGTTTGTGATATCGATAAAGACCATAAGATATTGCTCCAAATGAAAGAAGAAGTACTATGTAAAATCCAAGTGCGAGTCTTTCTATTGAAGGGACAGCATCAGGTGTGACAACTGCATTTTGAAGTCTTGCATATAATAAAAACAAAATTGCTATGCTTGTAAACCCTAAAACAATTAGCTTTTTTCCTTTTTGACCATGTTTTGTGGTCTGTTTTTCCATTCCTTCACAAGATTATGCTACAAAATTAAATTTTATTGAATCTATCCTGGCCCAAATGCAACCATGCCTACAGGCTCTCTGAAATCCTTGACCAAAGTTATGCCCTCACTAGTAGTAACAGTAACTGTAGTTAGGATTGATGCCTTTGGAGATATCCAAATTGTTTTGCCAGCTTCTAGCTTATTAAAAACTTGAATGTCGCCTTCACCAAAATCTACTCTAAGATCAGTAAGAACAAGCTTGCCTGTGTTAGTAATTCGAACATTACTAATTTGGACTACATCTTGTACCTTTATTGCATCAACTTCAATGCGATAATCTGGGATTATTGCTATTGTGGGAATAATAATTGCAAGTGTGATTGCAACAATTGCAGAACAAACAGAAACGACTATTAGTTTTATTTTTGTTTGTTTCACAAATAATTCAAAGTTTTATTTTCATAAATACTCTCCATTTTGTAATTTGCACTTTTGATATCATAAAACAAAAATGCAAAAATTCTTTCATATCTTTATAAACATTGGAACGGTACCTCTGAGTAGAAAGTATTGAAAATAGATCAAGCTCAAGAGCCAGACTATGAGGTGGCAAAAATAAGCCACGTTGGATTTGTAGATCCATATGCCGTAGAAGGTCTTCTTATTTTGAAAGCAGAAAATGGAAAGGAATTCCACATGCGTGCTTTTTCAGGTGAGGTCGCACGCCATATCTCAAGCTTTATCCAAGAGCAGCGAAACACTGTGCCCACTATTTACAACATGATAGAACAGATTTGCGAAGAAAATGAAATTGTTCTTGTAAAGGTAAAGATTTACGAAAGTGGTGAAGTGTTAAGAGCAAACCTATACTTTACAGGAAAAAAAGACATTGTTCTTAGAAATTATCGCGCATCAGACGGAGTTGCGCTTGCATCATTTTATAACATTCCAATTTTAATTAGAAAAAATCTACTAAAAGAGCACATGGAAGCCTAGGTTACTATTTCGCCTAGCTTATTCTGCTGAAGTGCCTTTTTAATTTCCATAGCAATTCTCCTGCCCACACCAAATGTTGTCCCATATTGGTATTTTGTGTAAGGTGACGTCGTGGCAACTATTGGATTTCCAGGCACTCTTAATGATACATCATAGACTACCAAGTCCAAGTCTTTTGTTATGACGCTTTGAAGTGAAAACGGGCCAATGATTCCGGGTGGATACACTTTCTTTACAGCCTGCACAAACTTGTCGCCTGTTGTAATGACTTTTTCAAGTAGTGACTCTCGAATGCTTGCAGGCGTGTGACCTACCTCTATGTTTTGTAGCTCTACGTCTATGTCAAGCTGTTGTCTTGCAGGTAGTGCATTATAGTCATGCAGATTTGTTTGCAATCTCCTTTCTATTCCAATAAAGTCTACTTGATCTGAAATTGGTGTGTAAAAATAGTTAAAATTAAGATAAGTACCAATTACTAGCTCCTCGATGCTTGCCTTGGCAAGATCTTTTCGAGAAATTATTCCTTGCTTTATCTTTTCTTCTGATTTTTTCTTGTAATCGGAATATGATGATACAACAAAAAATGCTCGCTCTAGTTTTCTTGTTTTTTCTTGAACCTTTACAATTGATGGCTTGTTGATTTTTTTTGGATCTTTGAAGAGCTTTGGGTGTCTTATTCTGGCCTTTTCTAAAAGATAATATTGATTTTTTTTGTTTTGCCTTTCTTCTGCCTGAAACAGAGAACGATTTCCAAAAATTGGCACCATGAACGAATTCTCAATTGGTTTGTATCCAAGATATGCTGTCAGTGCTCTGTGGGGTACAATCACTACATTTTTTTCTAATAACTTTTTTTGAATTTTTGGCAAAAGCATGTCTTTGAATTTATCAACTATAATGATCTCATCTGCAATTCGTTTGAATCTCTGATAAGGAGTCGTTCTTCCTTTCTGACAAATTACTACAGTTTCAAATCCTTCATCTTTTGCACCATCCATGACTTCAAGTGCAGAGTGACTCCCCAAAACGCCAATTCGAACTTCAGAATAATCTTTTACTATGTTTTGAATTTGTGAGGCTTTGATCACGTGTTTAGCTTTACTGTGAGGAGCTAATATAGCTATCAAGAATCTTTATTGTATAGTATGAGGCTAAAATTTTAGATGTCATATTTTTACCAGTATGAGCTTGTTCTGGTTGGAATAATTTTGCTTTCTGCAATGGGATATGCAGGTGTAAGACTGTGGCTGAAAAGAAGACGTGAAGAATTATCACGACAAGAAGAAAATCAAACTCAAACTCCTAGCTAATAATAAATTAGCACAATCTCAATCCAATTTGAAAAGCTGTGAAACTAGTCATAGGCATTACTGGCAGCACTGGAACAATTTACGGTATTAGAATTTTAGAAGAGCTAAAAAAAGCAAAGGTTGAAACACATCTTATCATAAGTGAGTGGGCAAAAAAATGCCTTGCAATGGAGACTGATTATTCATTTGATAAGCTAAAGTCGCTTGCAACACACTATTCTGATGATTCGAATATGGCTTCAAGTGTCTCAAGTGGAACACACAAAACAGATGGTATGATTGTAATTCCGTGCAGTATGAAGACACTTTCTGCTATAGCAAACGGATACGATGAAAGCTTGGTTGCAAGAGCAGCAGGTGTCACATTAAAAGAGTCACGAAAACTAGTTCTAGTTGTCCGTGAAACACCATTTACAGCTATTCATCTTGAAAACATGTTAAAACTATCAAGACTTGGAGTCATAATTCTACCTCCAGTGCCAGGTTTTGTCACAAAGCCCACAACAATAGATGACATCATAAATCACACAGTTGGAAAATGCCTTGACCAGTTTGACATTGAGCATAATCTATACAAAAGATGGGGCTCAGCATAACTACAATTGCCAAAAATAAAGATTGAAAAAATAATTAAAGCAGACAGAAACAAAGTTTACAATATTATAACAAGTTATGAAAATTTTGAAAAAATTTTTACAAAATACTTTCCATCTATTAGGATAAGATCAGAACGTGATGAAGTATCTGTTATTGAAATGCATATAATGCTAGGAAAAAAAGAGTATACAATGATGACAAAACATGTAAAAAATCCTCCTAATCTTCACGAAATTTTTGTTATTGGTGGTGACTGTAAAGGAAGCCGTATAGTTGAAAAATATGATTTGGTATCTGAAGGAACAAAACTGACAGTAGAGGCAGACTTTAAGCTAGGATTATTTCGAAAACCAAATGTTTCTGATGGACTACAAGATATTATCGATGAATTTGCAAGGGTTGCAGAAAACTAGGACTCTTTTTTGTCTTTGAACTCTTTTAGTTCTTTATCGCCTTCAATCTTTCCTTTTTCATACTCACTTTTTGCTTTACCAAATGTTTTTGCAAGTTCAGGAATCTTTTTTGCACCAAAAATGACTATGGCGGCAATTATTATGATAAAGATCCATTCTTGGCCAGCTATAAAGTTAGGTATGATATCTAACATGTCGTTTTTTGCTCTTTTTGAGATTTAAGTGTTCATGTATGCGACACTTTGCCTTGGCGTTGTTTTCTCTCTACAACCGCCATTCCTGCAAGGTATAGTGCAATCATTGGTCCTGCAATAAACCACATGGTGACTCCGCTTCCGTCTGGTGTGATTATTGCACCAAAAATAACTATTGCGACAATTGCATATCTAATATTTTTTCGCCAAAATGATGCATCAGTTAGTCCTGATACTGTAGCTGTATACATTACCAAAGGTAATTGAAAAGAAATCCCAAATGCCAAAAGAAATTGTAAAACAAACGTCACAAAATCAACTATGTTAAGAAATGTAACAATGCCAGCAGACTCACCATATTGATAAAGAAAATCAAGAAGGTATGGAATTACCATAACGTATGAAAAAACACAACCAATAACAAAAAGACCTACAGCAGGAGCTGCAATTGATCGTCCAACCTTTATCTCATTTTCTTTTAGTGCAGGGGCAATAAATCCACTAAGCTCCCTTACAACAATTGGCATCGAAACAACTATTCCAACAAGTGCGGCTATGTATATCTGGGCAAAAAATGCCTGACCTGGAGCAGTTTGAATAAGTTGTACTTCATCTGGAATAAGTTGTGTTCTCATGTGGTTTGTAATCTGTGCAGCAATGTTGTTCAAGGGATTTGGTTCTGGATAGTAGAGAGTTAATCCAGAAAACTCGATTGGAGTAAAATGAAATGACAGAATAAAGGCAATAACTATTCCAACAGAAATAACAATTCTCAAAATACGTGTTCTAAGCTCATTTAGATGTCGACTGATTTCTTGTATCTCAGACATGGATTAATTTCCTTAAAGCACTATTTATTTTCAGTATTATTTTATTTTTAAACATAAAAGTGATCTAGAAAAATAATCTATTTGCTACCCGGTACTGGCAAAAGCTTTGCTGTGGGTAGCCCTGCTTGCTCTTTTTCCTCTTCTGTCAGGTTCTCAAACTCTATTGATATTGAGGCCTTTGCCATGAACCTTGATTCGAGCTCTCTTGCAAGCTGTCCGACCTCTTTTCCACTAAAGAATTCCTTTGAGCCTTCAAGAAAAACCCGTTCTCCCCTTTCTTTTTCTTCGCCTCCAACTTTTGACTTGAGAAATTTTGTAATCTCAGGCACTTCTTTTCTTTCAATATTGTTATGATAGTAAGTAACTCCTTTAATGGGATTATAATCAAACGGTGTTCCCTGTTTATAGAGAAATACTCCAATAAACTCTGCATTTTCTTCAGGTTCTCTAACACATTTTATTTCCCAATTGAGAACCTTTTGTATGTTATAGTTTAGCTTTTCAACTTCTTCTGAAGTTAATTTCCAGTATCGATCTCGTGCCATCTATAATCAAGCTAATGCAGCAATATGTAATTGTTATTGTTGTTTTAATGATTTGCATGCAAAGATAGGTTAATTATGTTTTGATTATGACACAAATTTATGTCAACATATACAGTTCATGTAACAATTGAAAATAAACCAGGAATCAATGATCCTGAAGGCGAAACAATTCTAAATGATCTTGTCCTGAAAGGAAACTATTCTTCTGTTACAAAAATTCGTTCGGCAAAAATGTTAAAGTTTACAATAAAAGAAAAAGACAAAAAGTCTGCAGAAAAAAAGGTTCGCAAGTTATGTGATGAGCTGCGAATCTACAATCCCATGGTGAGTCAGATTACTGTTGATGTTTTTTAGGCTGCGATCCTGACTATAATTAAAAACTGTTTTACAAGATTGAATTTAATAACGCCTTGAATAATGGATAGCTGTGAAGGTTGGGGTCATAGTTTTCCCTGGAAGCAATTGCGATCGAGATATGTATCATGTCTTGACAGATGTATTCAAAGTAGACGCACAATATTTCTGGCATGAAAAAAAACTACCATCAAATCTAGACGCCATAATACTTCCTGGCGGCTTTTCATATGGAGATAGACTAAGAGCAGGAGTAATTGCAGCTCACAGCCCAGTTATTTCAGATGTAAAAAGACTTGCAAGCAGAGGAATGCCGGTTTTAGGAGTCTGTAATGGCTTTCAAATTCTTGTTGAGGCAGGATTACTGCCAGGTGTTTTGCTAAAAAATACATCACTTGGTTTTATGTGCAAATGGACACATCTGATTGTTGAAAATAACAAGACTCTGTTTACAAACAGGCTAAAGATTGGGCAAAAAATCCCAATACCAATTGCAAACGGCGAGGGAAGATATTATGCAGATGAGCAAACGCTTGCCGAGCTAAAGAAAAACAATCAGATTGTCTTTAGATATGGCGAAGAAATTAACGGCTCTACTATGCGTATTGCAGGTGTTTGTAACAAGGAAGGAAATGTTGTTGGCATGATGCCTCATCCTGAGCGGGCAGTTGAGCCACAAATCAATCCAATTGACTGCAAGCCAGCTTCGCTGATTTTTGAATCACTGTTTAACACAATTGGTGTAACTCATTGAGTCTTGAAAAACAAGAATACGAGTATCTTGAAAAAAAGATTGGGCGAAAACCAACAAAGACTGAGCTAAACATAGTTGCAGCAGAATGGTCTGAGCATTGCTCATACAAGTCATCAAAAAAACACCTAAAAACACTACCAATGAAAGGACCGCGAGTAATATCTGAGAAAGGATTTGACTCTGGAGTTTTAGATGTTGGCGATGATTATATCGTTACAGTCCACATTGAGAGCCATAACCATCCATCAGCTGTTGAGCCATATGGCGGTGCCGCAACAGGAGTTGGCGGTGTAATTCGCGATATTATCTCTGCTGGAACAAGACCTATTGCAATTCTTGACGGGCTTCGATTCGGCAATATAGAAAAAGATCCTCACGCAAGATGGCTTTTTAAAAATGCGGTAACTGGCATTGCAGACTATGGTAACTGTATAGGAATTCCGACAGTTGGTGGCGAGGTAGAGTTTGATGATTGTTATTCAAATTATGCACTAGTTGATGTAGCATCAATTGGATTTGGGAAAAAGGATCGACTCATAAAAAATACTGCACAAAAAGGAGACTTGGTTGTACTGCTTGGAGGCTCTACAGGACGTGACGGAATAGGTGGCTCACAATTTGCATCTGACTCTTTAGAATCAGAAAACAGATCAGCAGTACAGATTCCTGACCCATTTATTGAAAAGCTAATCATTGAGGCAGTACTTGAGGCAAGAAATCAAAAATGCATCAAGGCAGTAAAGGATTTGGGAGGCGGTGGTCTTTCATGCGCAATTTCAGAAACTGCAGATTCACTTTCTATTGGAATTGAGCTTGATGTAGATAGTGTTCACACAAGAGAACCTGGCATGAGCCCAGATGAGATTATGATTTCAGAATCCCAAGAAAGAATGCTAATAATCACAGACAAGACAAAACTAGAAACACTGCAAGATATTTGCAAAAAATTTCACGTCCAGTGTTCTGTAATTGGAACAGTAAAGGACAATAAAATGATGCATGTAAAAAAGGAAAAAAACACACTAGCACTTCTTCCTGCAAACGTTGTTGCAAACGCGCCCTTACTTGATAGGCCAACAAAAAAGCCAGCATATCTAAAAGAGATTCAGAACGAAAAAAAACTCAAACAGTCTTCTAATCTTTCGCTTGTACTTTTAAAATTATTATCTAGCCCAAACCTGGCAAGCAAGAGATGGGTGTATGGCCAGTATGATCATGAGGTTGGAATAAGAACTGTAATCAAGCCAGGCTATGATGCTGCAGTTTTGCGGCTAGATAACGGCAAGTTCTTAGCAGTAAAAATAGACGGTAACCCAAAGCACTGCTATATTGACCCTCGTCATGGCGCAATAGGATGCTTTGAAGAAGCATGTCGCAATGTTGTATGTACTGGTGCAAAACCAATAGGAATGGTAGATCATCTCCAGTTTGGAAACCCAGAAGACCCCGAAATTTTTTGGACATTTATTGAGGCATTAAAGGGACTGGCAGATTTTGCAAAACACTTTGATATTCCATGTGTTGGAGGAAAAGTTAGCTTTTACAACGAAACTCCAAAAGGTCCTATCAAGCCAACTCCAGTAATCGGAGTCTTGGGCCTGATTGACAAAAAACCATTGCATACTAGTGCATCAAAAGGCGATGTGCTGATCCTTGTTGGCAAGACAAAAAATGAGCTTGGTGGCTCTGAATACTTTGAATATATTCATGGTTTTGTTGGAGGCACGTGTCCTAAAGTTGATTTTAAAGAATCAAAAGAAAACATGGATGCGGTGCTTGCGCTTTTCAAAAAAGACCTCATAAAGGGCGCTCATGACTGCTCAAAGGGCGGACTAGCGGTGGCAGTGTCTGAGCTTTGCATGCAGAATAATGTTGGCTGTAAAGTATCTTTAGAAAAAATTCCAAGAGAAAAGCTTTCTCATGACCTATTGCTTTTCTCAGAAAGTCACTCTAGATATTTACTTGTTGCACAAAAACAAAATCTAGTTCAAATCCAAAAGATCCTATCTCAAAGCAATGTATCATATGATGTAATTGGCAGCTTTGAAGGCGATCAAATTCAGTTCAAGACAGATTCAGCCAACATCATAGATCTAAGCGTTGATAAGGTACAAAAAAGATGGTTGAGATCACTAGAGGACTTGGTCTTGCATGGTTAAGGAAAACTGTGGTGTTGTAGGAATTTTCAGCGTTGATGGAGTAAATGTAATTCCAATGGTAGTTGATGCACTTCGTGCATTACAGCATCGAGGTCAAGAGGCTTGGGGAATTGCGGTGCCACAAAAACCACCGCTAAAACGGCTAGGTCTTGTTTCAAGTTCAGCGTCAGAGCTCAAAGAGGTTGCCGAGGAATATGCGTCGCCTGCAGCTATTGGCCATGTGCGATATTCTACTATTGGTAAGAGCAATCTTGAGAATGCACAGCCACTTAAGGTAAAGGATCTTTGTATTGCACATAATGGAACAATCTCAAATGTGCAAGAATTGGCAAACATGGTTGGCGGTTGCTCATTTACACCACAAAATGCAAGCGATACTCTAGTTGCAGCGCAGCGTTTAGTCTCTTTGATATCAGAAAATGGAAAACTGGGAAAGGCACTATCGATTTTAAAAAATGAAATGATTGGCTCCTACTGCTTTACATTTTTGTCAGATGACAACTCTGTCTATGCAGCACGTGATCCTCGTGGCTTTAGGCCAATGGTTCTAGGATACAAAGAAGAAAACAATACCCACATTGTAGCATCAGAATCCTCTGCTCTTATTGCAATTGGTGCTAGGCTAATTCGTGACGTAAAGCCAGGTGAATTAATCAAATTTAGTAGAAATGGATTTGAAACAGAAATGTTCTCAGAAGAAAAAATACACGCGCATTGTTCATTTGAATACACATACTTTGCCCACCCAACAAGCAGAATGGAAGGAACAAACATCTACTTGGCAAGAAAAAGAATCGGGCAATTCCTTGCAAAAAAGTTTCCAATAAAGGATGCAGATTTGGTAATCCCGGTACCAGATTCTGCAAGACCTGCTGCGCTAGGATATGCACAAGAGCTTGGCGTACAATTTGATGAGGGCCTTCTAAAGGATCGTTATAGCAAGAAAGGTCCACTGCGGAGCTTTATTGAGCCACACCAAAGTGATAGAATCGAGATAAATCGATGGATAATCCCAATAACAGAAATCATTGATGGAAAGCATATTGTTGTAATAGATGACAGCCTAGTGCGTGGTACAAGCTCAAAAGCTATAATCAAGGCATTAAGACGAGCTGGCGCAAAAAAAATTAGCATGCTTGTAACATATCCCCCAATCAAGTATCCATGTTATGCTGGAATTGACTTTCCATCACAAGAGGAGCTTGCAACATATGTTGATGGCAAGGATCTTTCAGAAAAAGAGATTGTTGAAAAGGTAAGGGCTGAGATAGGTGCTGACTTTCTTGGGTATAATGATTCAGAAAATCTTGCAAGGGCAGTAGGCATTCCACATGATTCATTGTGCTTTACCTGTTATACGGGAAACTATGAAACTCTAGGAATAAAGCCTGCCTTTAAGACAAGAATAGAAATGAAAGGAGAGTAAAAAATGGAAACCGCATATGTCTTGGTAAAAAGCCAGATTGCACATGAAATGGAAGTAATGAATGATATTTTAAAAATCAATTATGTAAAAGAGGCAAAGGGAACATTTGGCGTGTATGATATTTTTGTGAAAATCGAAGCGCCTACCCAAAGAGACATTGAAAATACCATAACAAAAAAAATTCGTAAAGTAAAAAACGTATTATCTACAACAACGCTTTCTGTTATTCCAGAACAAGACGGCAAATAATCTTAAAAGTAAGATTAGGCATTATTTTTCAGTTGGGCACATACAAGATAATTCTAGCTGTAATAGCGGCAGCAATTGTTACAATAGGTGTTGTTGTTGGCCTTTCTCTATCAAAAGGAACATTTGCATCACAGCAGTACGAGATTTCAGTAGATCCATTCAAGGACCCACAAAGCCTCTTTACTATGGCAAGGGTAACTATCCAAAACGTAGGAAGCGAACCACTTACAAATGTGAGAGCTAATTTTGGAGGAGGGCAAATCCAAGAGCTAGGTACTCTAAAGCCAGGACAAAAGATCATAGTTTCGCCTCCTTCAGACAACCCACTTGAATTTGTAATAGTTACAGCAGATGAGGGAATCTATGTGAATAAGGTCTATAGAATGCCAACTAAAATGCCTGGCATGATGGGTTCCTAGTATCAGTTAAATGATCTTGATAGTAACAAAATTTGCTTGAAGTTTGTGGGCTCAGGAAAGGTAAAGGATGTCTATGATCTTGAGGATGGTACCTTACTTTTCAAGTTTAGCGACCGCGTTTCTGCATATGATGTAAAGTTCAAAGACGAAATTCCAAAAAAAGGCGAGGTGCTATGCAAGTTTGCCGAGTTTTGGTTTAACGAATTGAAAGTGCCAAATCATTTTGTTAAAACGCAATCAAAGACAGAAATGATTGTCAAAAAAATGAAAATGCTTCCAATAGAGTGCGTTGTAAGAGGATATTTTTATGGAAGCCTTGTAAGCCGATGGAAAAGTGGTGAGATAAAGTTACCAAAAGATGCAGATACAAGACTAGCTGCAAAGCTGGTAGAGCCAATATTTGATCCTACAACAAAATCGACTCATGACATACCAGTTGACAAGACTGCGGCACTTGAGCGAGACCTTGTAACAGAAGGAGAGTTTGATTGGTTGTCAGACACATCGATTAAAATCTACAACAAAATGGTTGGCATCGCCGATGCCGCAGGATTTATCTTGGCTGATCTCAAGTTAGAGTTTGGCAGGCTTGATGGTAAAATAACACTGGGAGATTCAATAGGTCCTGATGAATACAGGCTGTGGCCAAAGAGCTCCTATGAAGTTGGCAAGATACAGGACGCATATGACAAGCAATTACTGCGTGACTGGCTTACAGAAAACGGATATCAAAAGCAGTTTGAGGATGCAAGGGCTCGAGGTGAAGAACCTGTTGCACCTAAAATCCCACAAAACCTGATAAGCAAAATGACAGAACGGTACGTTACTGCGTACGAAAAACTAACTGGCCACGCATTATAACTCGAATTATCCTAAATCGTCTAAAGTTACAATTGTTGATTTTTGCCATTATGGTGCTTGTTTACCAGATAATTTCCCACAATCTGCCTTTTTTGTTATTTTTTACTAATTTTTTGTATTGCTACAGCTTTGATAGTTTTGCTAGAATAATTATGATTATGCATCAATATTTCTTGTAGCATATGACATTTCAATTGTAGTATAATCATGATTAGAGTAGCGAAGAAAAATTAATGCGATTAGCCAAAAAAATATGATATGAGGATCTTTTAGCTTATTGCTTGACTCAATCCTAAACATGTCAACATTACTTGAAAAACCAATAAGGGTAAGCAGAATTGTTACAACAACAATTAACCAAGCTAAAGCAATCGAGGATCCTGCGCGTGCAAAGGTCCTTGAGATTTTGTACAAAAAAGAGCTTAGCGCAGAACAAATCCTAGATGAGCTAAAAAAATCAGGTTACAAAAAAGCGCTAACAACTATGCGACATCACTTGGATATTCTCAAAGAATCAGGTCTGATTGAAATTGTAAGAATTGAAGAAGCTAGAGGTGCGATTACAAAGTTTTATGGGACATCAACAAAGTTTTTGGGTTTTGATCTACCAAAAGATTTTGATGCAAAATATTCATCACTTGTAAAAACAACAAGTGACAAAATTGAAAAACTGCTAAAAAATATTTCGCAGAAAACTGCAAACAAAAACTCAAAATCAGAGCATGACAGCTACAATCACTATCTTACATTTGAAATCATAAATCGCGCAATTACTGAAATCCTAGAAAACTCACATCAGAACTCTAAGTAACTTCGATCACAAAAGTTCCCTTTGTTTGCGGGTTTTGCAAAACTTTGATCATTTTTTTTGGAATTGAGCTTGATGCCTTGTCACATCCAATGGCAATAGTCCTTGGGCAAACAAACTTGCTTTTTCTTAACACTATATCATGTGGATTGGTCAGTTTCAGATCCTTGCTTCCATGACCAGTTACTGTAAAGGATTGACCATCTACAATAATTGAAAATTTGATTTTAGAGTCAGGATCGCGGATTTTTTTCTTTATCACTACTGGTAGTCCGTGGCATCCACATGAAGCATTAATCCCAACTATACAATCACCGTTTATTGTTAGCTTGGATTCTGTTGTGATCTCAATTGTGTTTTGATGTAATGCTGTTATGTTTTTGTGTCCAGTAAATGGAATTTCAAATCGCACGTTTTGTGCATAACTAGACTTAAATTAAACTTTCAAAGCATTGAAAACAAAAATGATGCCACAACAACAAGGCTATGATAGAGCCATTACTGTTTTTTCACCAGATGGTAGATTGTATCAAGTCGAATATGCAATTGAAACTGTCAGACGTGGAACACTCGCGGTTGGCATAAAAAATAAAGCTGGTATTATCATCGCAGTTGAAGAAAAACCAAGAAAGCTTCAGATTTCAGAAACAGCTCAAAAAATTTTTCAAGTAGATGAACACATTGGCGTTGCAGCTGCAGGATACATTCCTGATGCACGAAGTCAAGTTGACAATGCAAGATTTTTCTCACAAAGTAGTAAAATGATTTACGATGAGCCAGTTGAGGTTGAGACTATAGCAAAACACCTCGCAGACCAATGTCAGCAATTTACCCAGTATGCTGGTGTGCGACCTTTTGGTGTTGCGTTGATAATTGGTGGCGTTGATGATCATGGAAGCTCGCTTTATCTTACTGACCCAAGTGGAACCTACATTGCATATGATGCAGTTTCAATTGGTTCTGGCTCTGATGTTGTAGCAGACTTTCTTGAAAAATCATACAATCCAAATATGTCACTTGATGATGCAGGTGCACTTGCAGTTGCCGCAATTTATCTTGTAAGTGAAGAAAAAGAAGGATCAAAACATATTAAAATGTCACAGATAAAATCTGACACAAAGAAATTTGAAATAATTCAAGAAGATCAGATTGCAAAGTATGCAAAGATTGCAAAACAGAAATACCCTTCTGAGAAAAAATAAACTATTGAATATTTCAATCGCAATCCCAAATTCGTCTCTAAGTGATGAATCAACACAGCTAGACAAGTCTCGAAAGATTTCCCTTATTGCTAGGGCTTGTGCAATTTTTGAAATAGATACAATCTATGTTTATCATGAGAGTGGAAGCAAATCTGACACTTCGCTTCTTGTAACTCTTTTAAAATACTTGGAAACCCCCCAATATTTGCGCAGGCGACTTTACCCAAAACTTGATGAGCTAAGATATGTTGGCGTGATGGCACCGCTTAAAATTCCAAGCCACGCGCCAATGATAGATCCTAAAAAAATTCAAAGTGGTGATATTCGTGAAGGCGTAGTATTTTTCCTGAAAGGAAAAAAGTTTGTTGATGTAGGAATTGATTTTGCAATCCCATATTTTGGAAAGATGCAAAGCGGTGACAGAGTTACAGTTCAATTCAAAAAAGGATATCCTGATTTTGAAATAAAGGAAGTAATAAAAGAAAATATCCCAAAATATTGGGGATACAAAGTAAAAGAAAGAAAAAATCTGTCCGAATTTTTGTCATCATGGGATGGAAACATAATTTTGACCTCAAGAAAAGGAAAATCAATAACAGAAACTTCACTGGATAATTTCTTTGCTCAAAAACCACTACTTGTTGTTTTTGGTTCTCCACAAAAGGGATTACACGATATCTTGGGTTCTGGCATAAAGAACATACAAAACTCTAAAGTGCTAAACTTTTTTCCACAGCAGGCAACTGAAACAGTCCGACTTGAAGAAGCACTTCTTGGAACTTTGTCCATACTTAACATCATGCGATTAAATCAAACATAATTTAAAAATATGAAAAAACAAAAAAATTTTCTAATTTTGGCAATTGCGCTTGGAATTACCGGTGTTGTGATCGGAGCCATCACAATATTTTTCTCAATTAATGATATTTTGCAGCCGTAAGATTTTTTATAAAAAAGCAATTTTTTGTTGCAAAATTTTAGTACGTATATAATGGGGTTTGCGACTTTTTTCGTTTATCTATGGGTCATAGAAAACATAGCCAACCACGTCGTGGTAGCCTTGCATACCTTCCTAGAGGACGTGCTAAAAGTATGGAAGCCCGTATTCGCACTTGGCCAAAAACGACTTTGCAAGAACCAAAGCTTTTAGCTTATGCAGGATTCAAGGCAGGTTGTATCCAAGTTGTTAGCATTGATGATCGTGAAAAAACTCCAAACTATGGAAAGCAGCT
>VHBM01000025.1 GCA_016871975.1 Nitrososphaerota archaeon
CCCCATCCTTTCTGAATCAGTTCATCTAGGAACATGATTATTATTGATGCTGCCATTAGCTGGCCAATCAGAATATACAGTACGTTAGGCTCAGTTATCCCTGGTCCATATACTGCAATTCCATATACAACTGATTCTGCTACAATGACTATGTATGTGACAAGCTTTGTGGCTGTCTGAAAGACTCCTCTTTCTTCTGGTTTTTTGAAATCGAATTTGAGAATTTCAGAACCTCGCAAAAGCTGCATCAAGAGTCCTGCTGTAACTATAGGGCCTATGCCAAGCTCAACTAGGGTTCCTTGCGCTGATGCAAAAATTACTCTTGCAAATGCTAAAAAATCAAACTCTGGAGTGGTTGCTCCATATAATGGAGTTTGAGCCATAATCATGTAGATTAGTAGTGCAAGTGAACACCATAGCAAACGTGTTTGTAATGATAGTTTTCTTTTTGGTTTTGGTACTTGTGGAAGATATGGTTCAGCTTTTTCTACTATCCTTCTAATTATGGTAGTTGCTGTTCCCTCACTCATTTGCTGATATCACCTCGCCCCCTGCTTGTTTTACTTTTTCTTGTGCAGACGCTGTGAATTGTCCTATCTTTAAAGTGTAGGCATTTTTTACTTGACCGCCGCCAAGGAGTTTATCAAATCCAAGCTTTGCCAGGTCAAGAAGTTTTTTGTTATCTTGTGTTGTTCCAAATTTTGCAAACAAGCCATCGAGGTCCCTAACATTAATCCATTTTTTGATTATGTTTGGGTGAGGTGGATGAGTTGAATCGTGACCAAAATGATCAGGCTCATACTTTAACATTGAACTGTAAAGATGCTTTAACAACCCAGATCTGCCAAGGCCGCCCTTGTGTCCGCTTGCTCTGTGTTGCCCTATCTGGCCCCAGCCATGTGTTCTGGAACCTCTGTATTTTCTAGTTTTTCTAAATCGCGTTGCCATTTTACATCATATTCTTTATCAGCAAAGTCAGTTCCTTGTTGTGGCCAAGTATTCCATCTTCGTCAAACATTTTCTTTGTATTTCTTTTAAATCCATGTCTTGGCGGTGCCAGTGCAAACCAAGGCTTTAATGGTTTTAGTTTAGATAGCGATGTCTTTCCATCTGCCAATGAAGATGCAAGTTCTTGTGTGTTTTTATAGCCAATTTTTCCAAGATCCTGTTCGGTAATTTTCTTGTATCCCATTTTACGTCCCTTTTTATCTAACAGCTCTTTTGCTGTTGAAGCATCAACTTCTTGCCAAGAGACATAGTGTTTTACTTTATTTAGCATGCCTAATGTGTTGTCTTTAGCAGGAATGATTGTTGCACGGAATTTTTTTTCTAGTTTTAAGAGTTCAAGCGTAGTTTTAGCCCAATAGGGCACACCGATTTGTCCTTTCATTCTGACTACCAAAAATGCTTTACCCATTTTGATCAACCTTGACTAAACGTTTGTCTTAGGCAATCTAAGATAGCTTTAGATGTTGAGTTCATTGTATTTGTAGAACCGTTAGCTTTTGTCCATGCATCTTTAAGACCTGCAAGTTTTAACAAGTTTCTAATTTTTCCACCAGCAACTAGTCCTAAACCTCTTGGTGCCGGTACAATTTCTATTGTTACACTGCCTCCTTTTCCACGTACCTTAAATGGAACAGAGTGTGGTTTGTCACATCTACATTCCCAGCTTCCACAACCTAGCTTGACAGGGCTGACGTTAAGATATGCTGCGTTTGTTGCCTTTTCTATTGCTATTCTCATTTGTTTTGCCTTTCCATGTCCTATGCCAAGCCAACCATTTTCATTGCCAGCTGCAACAATTGCTTTAAACCTAGTAGACTGTCCATTTGATGTCATCTTTTGAATGATTCCAACATCGATGACTTCGGATTTCAGATCAGGTAAGAGCTTTTTTATGATTCCAGCTTCTTGTATTCTATATCCGTTAGATAAAATTTCTTCCATCGAGGTTATTTGTCCTGCTACAATTTTTTTGCCAAGACTTGTTTTTGGGATCCATACCTCCTCGTCTTTTTTCTCATATCTTTTACGAGGTTGTCCTTCGGTTTTTTGCACTTGACTCATTGTTTCTTTACCTCACTATCTATTGTTGATTTAATTTTTTCAGTATCATTTTTTACTTTAAGATGTTCGCCTTTTATTCTATCAGCAGTTGGAAATGTTTCTTGATCTGCAGGAATTTCTAGTCCAGCGTCAATTACTCCTTTTAGAGCAGCTGCCATTCTTTGTGTGTATTTTCCTCTACCGCTATAAAGAATAGCATTTTTGACTCCTTTAGATAGTGCTTTTTTTCCAGCAAAATATCCAGTAAGATATGATGCTGAAACGCTTTTTCTTGAGCCTTTCCATCCCTTATCAAGTAAGAATCTAGAGTGAGCAGATGCTACTACCATATCGCCTAACAATTCTGGCTTGTGTATCTGGACTTGGATATTTTCATTAGAAATTTGTACTGTGATAAATTCACGTTTGCTCATAAGCATAGTACTACGTCGTCGGTAGTTTGTTTTCTTTTCCCGTAATCTTCTTAATGTTTGTGTAAATGCCATCTATACGGCAAAAGCTTGGAACAGCTCTTATAAACGTTAGATGCGCAGTAACGATACCAACAAAGCTTTTTGAGTATGCAACCTATTTTCGGTTTCATCCCAAACTACAGATTGTGGCCCATCAATTACTTCGGATGTTACCTCTTGCCCTCGTTTTGCGGGAAGACAGTGCAAGAATATGGCATCTTTTTTTGCTTTCTTCATCAAGGAAGTGTTTACTTGAAATTTTGGCAGAAATTTTTTAATTCTTTTTTGATCGTTGTGTATTGAAACAAAAGTGTCTGTCATAACAACGTCAGCATTTTTTACGGCAGAAGACGGATCATTTGTGAGTAATATCTCGATGTGTTTTTTAGATTCTTTTACAACATGTTGATTTGGTTCAAATCCTTTTGGTGTTGCAATTGCCATATTGATGTTAGATTTTGCACAGCCATAAACTAGAGAATTGCATACATTGTTGCCATCTCCAACCCACGCTATTTGCAGTCCTGCGAGTTTCTTCTTTTTTTCTTTGATAGTCATAAGGTCTGCCAATATCTGACATGGATGAAATGAGTTTGATAGACCATTAATCACAGGAACTGTTGCATTTTTTGCAAGCTCTTCTATTGTATCATGCTCATATACACGTGCAAGAATAGCATTTACGTATCGTGAGAGAGTTTTTGCAGTATCGCCGATAGTCTCTCCCCGTGATAGTTGCAAATCATTTGATGAGAGGTTTAGTGCATAGCCTCCCAATTGAAACATTCCAGCCTCAAAGCTGACACGAGTGCGTGTGGATGGCTTTTGAAATATCATTGCCAATGTTTTGTTTTTAAGTAATGGTGTGTCACTTCCTTTCTTGTGTTCTTTTTTTAGTTTGATTGCCAAGTCTAGCATGTCTGCTAGCTCTTTTTTGTCTAGTTCACGAAGTGTGAGAATATTTTTTGTTTTTAATTTCATTTTCTAAGTTTTCCAAAAAATGAACGCTTCTTTTTAGGTTTTGGTATGTCGTCGTTTTCTAGCTTGCTTGAATCGTCTTGAATGTTTTCAGATTGTGGTCGACCGTTTGCAATCCAAGTCCTGATTTTAGCAGCTAGATCTCTTGCTTGTGCATCAGTTTCTGGCGGTGCGACACCAAATTGGTCCACGTAATCGTTAATGTCTTTAGTTTTTATTCCCTCAAATGGATCTTCTTGTTCGATTGTTTTTTCAGGTGTAGCTGTTGGTTTGATTTCTTGTTGTTTTGGTTGTGGTTCAGCTGGCGGCTCACTTTTGCTTACAGGTTCTGCTATCTGTGGCGTTACATTTTCTGTTCTAATTGACTCAGGCTTGACACCAAAGACTGTTTCAATAAATAATTCCTTATCAAAAGGTTTTAGATCCTTATAGTCTTGGCCCACTCCAACAAAAAGAATTGGTGTGTTTGTGACTTTGACAATTGATAGTGCCGCTCCTCCACGTGCATCTGCATCACTTTTTGTCAGTATAGAGCCGTCAAATTTTGTGTGCTGATAAAACTCCCTTGCTTGATTTACTGTATCATTTCCTGCTAGCGAATCACCTACGAAAATTTTTAGATCTGGATTGACTACCTTTGTTATTTTTGCGATTTGGTCCATCAAGTTTTTGCTTGTCTGCATTCTGCCTGCAGTATCAATTAGAACACAATCGATTTTGTTTGATTTAGCATGCAAGACAGCATCCTTTGCTACAGCAGCAGGATCTGCACCATAATTTTGCGCAATTATTTTTAGGTTGAGCCTAGATGTATGCTCTTTTAGCTGCTCAATTGCTCCCGCACGGTAGGTATCTGCTGCTGCAACCACTACTGAGAGTTTTGCTTGCTGTAGCATGTGTGCAACCTTTGCAAGAGTGGTGGTTTTCCCAGTACCGTTTATTCCCACAAATAAAATTACATATGGTTCCTGCAACCTTTTTTTTGCATATATTTTTTCTAAGATATTGATTTTTTCAGTTGCATCAAAGAGGCTAGAAATGTAATCAATTAGACTTTTTTTTACTAGTGACTCGATTTCGTGTTTATCTACTTTTGTTCCTATCAATCTTTTTTGAAGATCAGACTTGAGCGAGTCGATTACCTCAGTTGCAACATCTGATTCCAGTAGTGAAATTTCCAGTTCTTGCAGCATATTGTTTATGTCCTTTTCTGAGAGTTCCTTTTCGCTAAAGCTTTTTGCTACACTTGAAAAGGCATTACGTAAATTTTCAAACATGGCATCATTGTTTTTGGCTTCGTTCTGCTTGTAGTAAGCGATTCATTTCGTGTTTTCCCTGTTCTAGCCTAAG
This sequence comes from Nitrososphaerota archaeon, assembly GCA_016871975.1. Taxonomy (GTDB): domain Archaea; phylum Thermoproteota; class Nitrososphaeria; order Nitrososphaerales; family Nitrosopumilaceae; genus VHBM01. The sequence goes on from VHBM01000025.1 coordinate 4,851, forward strand.
TGCTATCTCTTGTTTTTGTGCCGCGGTTTCTTTTAACGCAACCTCTATTTCTTTAATTCTTGCTTCAATGTAATTTATTGTTGATTCTTTGTCTTTTTCTAATGCAGCTCCGGCACCTACATTTAATACAATTTTTTCATTTGGTAAAATTTTTGCTTTAACAAATGCACCTAACCCTAGTGGTACTAATGTCTCGTAATCAGTACTTTCCTTAACAGCTTTGACTGATTCAATTGCAGATGTTGCTTCTCTTAATACACTGATCATGTAATTTTCCTTTTGCATTAGATCTGCAAAATATGATTCAAGAATTTGCATTTGATACAAAAGCTGTTGGGCTTGTTCTTCGCTCATTTGAAACAAAATTAGATTTGCCTGTTATAAACTCTTTATGACATTTAGTGACAGGATCACAAATGTGAAATTGAGACATAAAAAAGATAAAGATGGAAATTTTACTTTGCTTTAGACAATCGCTTGTCTACTTCTTCCCAATTAACCACATTCCACCAAGATGCAACATAATCTGGTCGTTTGTTTTGGTACTTTAGATAATAGGCGTGTTCCCATACATCCAAGCCCAATAATGGAACCAGTCCCTCTGTTCTAGGACTTGTTTGATTTGGCATGGACTTGTATTCTACATTGCGTGATTTTGGATTGTAAACAAGCCATCCCCAGCCACTTCCCTGTATTGCAACTGTTTTTGCTGAAAATTGTTCTTTGAAGGTGGCAAAACTTCCAAAGGATTTTTTGATTTCATCTGCTACAGCGCCGCCAGGTTCTCCTCCGCCATTTTGTTTCATGTTGTGCCAGAATAGCTTGTGGTTGTCGTATCCACCGCCGTTAAAGTTTATTGCGCCTCTTTGATCGTCTGGCACTTGGCTAAGGTTTGCCAGGATCTCGATGATATCTTTTTTTTGTACATCTGGGCTGCATTTTTCTAGTGCGGCATTCATATTGTTAGTATATGCTTGATGATGTTTTGTATGGTGTATCTCCATAGTTTTTGCATCGATGTGTGGTTCTAATGCATCGTAAGCATATGGTAATTGAGGGAGTTCGTATTTTGCCATACTGGCCATTAATAACAATACAATTTATTGCTTTAGTAACGAATGAATTTCTATAAGATGGGCAGAACTGTAAAAAATATCAAAATAATTTTTTTTCTAGTCATAATCAGTCTGAGTGTAGTGTTGACTTTGCATTATTTGCCTTACAAAAACAGTGCAGAAGTTTTTGTGACAAAAAGCGGTCCTTACATAGGTGTTCATAGCCTACAAAAATTAGGATATAGTGGCGATGGCATTAAGATTGCAGTAATAGATACAGGTGTTGACTATAATCATCCCGATCTGTTCGGACTAGGTCCTGATGGCAAGGTTATAGGAGGTTATGATTTTGTTGATAATGACAAAACGCCTCTTGATACAAACGGCCACGGCACTGAGGTTGCGGGAATTATAGCTGCAGATGGCACACTAAGCGGCATAGCACCAAAAGCAAAACTTTTAGCTTATCGAGTGTCTGATACTGGAGAATCTGTTTCATCAGACCTTATAGTAAAAGCAATTGAGCAGGCTATAATCGATGAGGCAGACATCATCAACATTAGTTTAGGTGTCAACAAGACAAACAAGATAATCGATGACAGCGTAAACAAGGCAGTGGATAGCGGGATTGTAGTTGTCACAGCAGCTGGCAACAATGGTCCTGGTTTAGGAACAATTGGAAGTCCTGCTAAAAATCCAAATTCGATTACTGTTGGCGCATCATACAATAATGTAACCTCCAGTATTGTCGCTACATTTGATGCTGCAGACAAGCAGTTTTCAGTTTTTCCAATGGTTGGTACAAATGCTTTGGATGAGCCAATTACAGGAAAAATAGTATTTGGAGAATATGGGAGAAAAAAAGATCTGAAAGATCTTGATGTAAATGATTCTATTTTACTTGTAGAACGTGGAAGCAATACTGAAGGCGAGGTTGTTTATTTTTCTGACAAAGAAAAAAATGCAGCGGATAATGGTGCAAAGGCTGTAATAGTTTACAACAACGAAGAAGGAATATTTTTTGGCGAACTATATCATGAATTTAATACTCCTGACTATAGGCCAAGAATACCAGCGTTATCTCTTTCAAATGAGGAAGGACTGATACTAAAACAAATGGCAGAAAACAACACCGTTGGAAAATTGAATGTCTTCTACAATCCAGATTTTGTTGTGCCTTTTAGTTCGAGAGGTCCTGTTTCTCCTTTTTACATAAAGCCTGACTTGGTTGCACCAGGTGCGTTTGTAAATACTACACTAAACAACGGACGATATAATTTAACAAGCGGAACTAGTTTTGCAGCACCTCATGTGTCAGGTACGATAGCACTACTATTACAGAAAGATCCCAGCTTGACACCAGACGAAATTAAATCGTTGTTGGTAACAACTGCTTCCCAAGTTTCTGATCCGTATGGGCAACAGTTTCCATTTGAGGTTGCCGGCACAGGAAGAATAAATGCAACTAGAGCATTTGATGCAAGTTTGGTTATCATGCCATCATATTTGATATTTAATTTATCAACTGAAAAAATAACTCAAAGCCAATATTTACAAATTAAATCACTTGATGGTAATACTGCAAGTCCAAGTGTTAGTTTTGATGGCGATGATGTTTTTGATTTTAATTACAAGCTTGAAAATGGAATGCTTTATGTCACAATTTCAATAGTTGAGCAAGTTTTTGGAGAGTATGAAGGTAAAATCATCATTGAGCATGAAAATATCAGATATGCTGTGCCTGTAATGATTCACATTACCAAGGGTTCATTGTTTGTAAATGAACATGATGGAAAATTAGATTTTAGAGTTACTTATCCAGATGAATGGTCATATGCAAAGATTTCAGTTACAAATGAAAAAACTGGAGAAATAGAAACAACGTCTGTTACTCCAAACAAAATAACTACACTAGATGTTTCTGATTCAGGAAAATATTGGATTGAGGGGAAAATTACTTCTGGCAATACCTTATCCGATGTTTATGATATTATTGATGTGAGTTTAGACGAAAACAAAAAAGAAATAGACTTGTTTGGTTTCTTAGATATTCCGCAAAAAACTATTTTGATTATATTTGTAGTTACTGCGGCAATAGCTCTGGTAGGATTAAAGATAAGAAAGTGATCTAGATTTTTGGGCCAGCATTGCGAATCTCTTTTGGTATATCTTTAAACTTGTCAAAGTTATCTACAAACATTTGAGCTAGTTTTTTTGCAGATAGCTCATAGGAGTCTTTGTCAATCCAAGTGTTTTTTGGATCTAGGATATCAGAAGGAACGTTTGTGCACTTTGTTGGTATGTCCAAATTGAACAATTCGTTGTGTCTGTATTTAACACCATCAAGCTCACCTGTCAGCGCAGCAGTAACCATTGCCCTGCTGTATTTGATATTGATGCGTTTTCCAACGCCGTATGGACCTCCAGACCAGCCTGTGTTTATCAAGTAAACTGTAGTATTGTATTGTTTGATCTTTTCACCTAGCATTTTTGCATAAACAGCTGCAGGTCGTGGCATAAACGGTGCACCAAAGCATGCAGAAAAAGTTGCTTTTGGTTCTTTGATCCCCCGTTCGGTTCCAGCAAGCTTGCTTGTATATCCTGATAAAAAGTGGTACATCGCACCTTCATTTGTTAGCTTTGAGACAGGAGGCAGTACCCCTAGTGCATCTGCTGTTAGAAATACGATTACCTTTGGATGACCACCAACACTTGGAATGACTGCACCGGGTATGTAGTCTAGGGGATACGCAGCTCTAGTATTTTCTGTTAGACTTGCATCATCAAAATTTGGCTTTAGGGTTTGTTTATCGATGATGACATTCTCTAATACTGCGCCTGACTTTATCGCATTCCATATTTGCGGTTCTGCTTCAGGGTTAAGGTTGATACATTTGGCATAGCAGCCACCTTCAAAGTTAAAGACGCCGTTATCTGACCATCCATGTTCATCATCGCCAATTAGCATTCGATTTGGATCTGCAGAGAGGCTTGTTTTTCCAGTGCCTGATAGACCAAAGAACAGTGCAGTGTCTCCATTTTTTCCAATATTTGCCGAGCAATGCATTGGAAAGACATTACGTGTTGGAAGGATATAGTTCATAACAGAAAACATTGACTTTTTCATTTCTCCTGCATAGCTTGTCCCCCCAATCAGAACTAATTTTTTAGACATGTTTATCATGATGAAAATATTTGAGCTGGTTCCGTCTATTTCTTGAATTGACTCAAAATCATTAAGACATATCAAAGTAAATTCTGGCTCATGGTGTTCAAGTTCTCCTTGTGTTGGTCTTACAAATAATTGTCTTGCAAAGAGACTTTGCCATGCATGGTCATTTATGACTCGAATTGAGAGGCGGTTTTCTCTGTCTGCGCCTACAAATCCATCAAAAACAAAAATTTCTTTTCCTTCAACAAATTTTTTCATCTTAGCAAATATCTTGTCAAATTTTCCTGGAGGGAATTGCTGGTTTATCTTGCCCCAATCTACAGTGTCGTGCGTTTCATCGTCATATACTATGAATCTGTCTTCAGGCGATCTTCCAGTGTATTTGCCAGTCTTGACAGATAATGAGCCAGTGCTTGTGACCATTCCTTCATTTTTTTGAACTGCAAGTTCGACTAGTTTTGTTGGATAAAGATTTCTGTATACTTTTGATGGATTGATTCCAAGTGCGATAAGCTGTGATGTGAACTTGTTTGTAATGTATGTCTCTGTCATTAGTTAACACCCAAGATTACATATGAAATGAAAAGTTGAGTAATCATATGGAATATTCAATCGCTTTTTACTTCCTTTTTATCTCTTTTCTTGCGGTCGCTGTTATTTAGATACCTATTTATTTAAAAATTCGAAATTCACCTTCATGCCGATAAATAAGGAAAAGCTTGCGATGCGAGAAGAAATTGCAAAGAATAGACCTACTTTTGTAAGGCAAGAAAGTTGGCGCTACAAAAGATTACACATACAGTGGCGAAAACCAAAAGGCATTGATAATCGTCAAAGAAGACAAGAAGGAAGCAGCATTCCTGCTCTTGTCAGAGTTGGTTACAGAAGTCCAAAAATTTCACGAGGCTTGCATCCTTCTGGCTATACTGATAATTTAGTTTACAATGTTAATGACTTGGAAAAATTGAATCCAAAAACAGATGGTGTTAGAATTGGCCATAGTGTTGGCAAAAAAAAGAGAACACAGATCATAATTAAAGCCAAAGAAAAAAAGTTCAAAGTTTTTAATGCAAGGGTGTCTGCAAGTGGTAGTAAATCTTAGAGCAAAAAAGCGACTGGTTTCTAGAATTTTAGGAGTTGGCTCAAACAGAGTAAAGTTTGACTCTGATCATCTAGATGACATTGCAGATGCCATAACCAGAAGTAACATACGAAGCCTTCTTTCTGCAAATACAATCAAAATAAAACCAATAGTAGGAACATCACGAGGACGTGCACAGCTTAAAAGAATTCAAAAACACAAGCGTGGAACAAAACAAGGCTCTAAAAAGGGAAAGAAAGGGGCACGTGTTGGCAAAAAAGAGGTTTATGTCAATAAAGTCAGGTCGTTAAGACATATTCTAAAAGTATCAAAGGATAGAAAAGACATTACAAATAAAGAATTTTGGGAACTGTACAAAAAAGTGGGCGGAAATACAGTAAGAAACAAGGCTCACCTGATTACTCTCATTGAAGAGATAAAGTCTAGACGTAAAGCCTAGAATCGATAGACAGATCTTTCAAAATTTAGTACTTTACCATTTTTGATTTTTACGCCCTCTTTTGAAAGAAGTGAGGTCTTGACATCCTGTCCATATGCATATCCTCCTACATTGCCATCTGATTTTACAACTCTATGGCACGGAATTATTACAGGATATTGATTTTGGTTCATTATTCTTCCAATAACTCTTTGACCATTTTTTAGCCCAACAGATTCTGCCAGTTCTTTGTATGTAGTGACTTTGCCTTTTGGGACTTTGAGCAATTGCTTGTAAACTCTTTGGTTAAGATTCAAAGTTTTATGATCTCAAGATCTGTAGTTTCAATTAATTGTAAAACCTTTTGTTTGTATTGCCCCAAACCATCCCAATCTAATAAAGCCACTTTGGCCAGAGAGTTTCTCTTAAGAATGTGAAAGAATAGCTCGTCGTCTAAAAATTCTAGTGCATGTTTAGGTACAACCGTTCCCAGAGCATGTTCGCCATGGATAAGCTCTTTTGTGAATTTTTCAGGATAATGTGTACCTCCAAAACATAGTGATACAGGCGAAACTTTTTGTTCATTATTCATTACATCTACAACAATTTGTGCCACAGAATCACATAGTTTGGTGTCAGTCCATTGTTTTTCAGTGGTTCCAATCTCAATAAACAACACAGGCTTGTTAAGCGATGTAGGCCCATGATGTGTGGCCTCTATTGTTATTTCAAAATCAGAAAAGGCGTCTTTTTTATTCCAAAGATTTTGAATGTATGTTTTTTGAATGTAAGGATGGGGTATTGCTATTTGTCTTTTCTTGCCTCCAAAACTTGCATCAGAGAAATTTCCAGTACTGTGAGCTGTAAGTGCTAATACATTTGATTCAGCAGCGTGTTTTGATAAAAATACATAGCCATCATATGCATATTTTTCTTCAAGCCAGTCAGCTGAAATTGAAGGCGTTTGAATTATTACCAGATCAAATTTTTTTCCACGAAAAATTTCGCCGTCTTTTTTCATATCTTTTGATATGAAATTTGCCATGTTATTTCCTGCAGGATCTTTGTTGTAAGCTACAAGTAATTGCATGAGATAAAAGATATATTGATACCTTATTAATCCCAGCCATGGATCCAAAACGAACCTTAAGAAATATGGCAAATACAATGAAGCTTGCCAAAAAATCAGACAAAGACGACTATATGCAACATCTCAGACTGGTTTTGCTTGGAATAGCAACTGTAGGTGCGATTGGATTTATAATTCAGTTTGTGTTTTCAGTAACTACATTCGGATAGATAAAATTGTCTCAGGAAGTAAAGTCTCATCTTTTTGCAATTCGTACCACAGGAGGTCAGGAAAAAGTAGTGATGAATCTCTTAGAAAACAAGATAAAGATGAAAAAAATCAACGTCCAGTCAGTACTATTGGTTGATAATCTAAAGGGCTATGTTGTCATAGAGGCAGTTGATGCAAATGATGCCTTTAATGCCATTCAAGGCATAAGACACATTCGTGGTCAATTAAGAGGCGAGCTAGAATTCAAAGACATTGAAGGATATCTTATCAAAAAATCAACAGTGTCAGAGCTTGCAGTCGATAGTGTTGTTGAGATAATCGGCGGCCCATTCAAGGGCATGAAAGCTACTATTACACGAGTTGATCATGAAAAAGAGGAAGCTACAGTAATTTTGCTTGACGCATCATATCAGTTACCTGTTACTGTAGATGCAAATTATCTCAAGCTTTCAACTAGCAAGGATTAAATTTTCTTTATAGAGTGAAAAACTAATGGCAGACTTACAAACTATTTCTACACTTGTAACTGGCGGACAAGCATCTGCAGGTCCTCCACTTGGTCCAGCTTTGGGACCAATGGGCGTAAATGTAATGCAGGTAATTACCGCAATTAATGAAAAAACCAAAGATTTTGAAGGAATGAAGGTTCCTGTTACAGTTTCTATTGATCCTGCTACAAAGAAATGGGAAATTGAAATTGGCATTCCTTCCTCAGCGGCATTGTTATTAAAAGAGGCAGGAATTCAGAAAGGTTCTGGAACTCCAACAACTAATTGGGTTGCAGATGTCAAGTTTGATACTATAGTAAAGGTTGCAAAAACAAAGCTGGACTCATCTTATGCAACCTCACTAAAATCTGTTGCAAAAGAGATCATTGGAACTTGTGTATCGTTGGGTGTAAAAATTGAAGGCAAGACGCCAAAAGAAGTCACTGCCGAAATCAATTCTGGCAAGTGGGACGAAAAGTTCAGATAATTATTTTCTAGTAAGATAAGTAGGTTCTTTGTCGGTTTTTTGCAGCTCTACAAAAGTTTCAGTGTTTTGAATACCATCGATTTTTCCAATTTTTTCTATTACAACTGTGTGTAACGCTTCTAGGTTTTCTGAAAGAATTGTAATCATAATATCAAATCTACCAGTTACTTCGGATATCGAAGTTACTTCAGCAATGTCTAAGAGCTGCTTGTGTATTGCATCTTTTTGCTTTGGGTCACGGTTAATGCCAACTGTTGCTTTAACGCCAATTCCTAAAAGCGCGTCATCAATAACGATTGTAAATTTTTTTATTAGTTTCTTTTTTCCAAGCCGCTTTATTCTGCTATACAGAACTGATGCGTTTATTCCAAGTTTTTTTGATAGGTTTGGTACTGATATAGAGGCATCTTTTGTTAATTCATAGAGTAGTTTCAGATCAAACTCATCAAATCGATGCAATGTTCTCGAAATAATTTGCTACGCGTTAATAAATGTAGTTTCAGCTTTCTGGTTTTTTGTTTATTTAGTTTAAAATGAAATTTTGCTAGTTTGTAAAAAAGTCATTTTGTGGAATAATTATCTCTAAACGATTTTAAGTAGGATCCCGTGAATGCTGCCTATTGGTTAACGAATCTCAACTTACAGAAATGGTAAAGGGTGCAAAAGCTGAAAATAAGAAGCGTAAATTCAAGCAGTCGCTAGAGCTGATTATGATTTTCAAGGATATCGATGTCAAAAAAGGCTTTGCGATAAATGAAACTGTTCAGCTACCAAAAACAAGCTCGCCTGCATCTGTTTGTGTTATGGCATCTGGAGATATGGGACTAAAGGCAAAAAGTGCAAAAGCAGACAAAGTAATCGATAATGATGAGCTTAATCAACTAAGTGCAAACAAAAGACAATCACGTAAACTCATCAACAGCTATGATTTTTTCCTTGCCGATACTAAGCTAATGCCAGTAGTAGGTAAAACACTAGGTCAGCTTTTAGGACCAAGAGGAAAAATGCCAACTCCAGTCCCCTTTAATGCATCAATAGAGTCATTTTTGGAGAGATTTCGATCATCGATTAGAGTTAAAGTAAAAAATTCACTTTCTACTTCGTGTAAGATAGGTGATGAAACCATGGCAGATTCTGATTTAGTTGCAAATGCCAGTGCAGTAATAAATGCAGTAGAGAAAAAACTGCCAAGTGGAGACAAGAACGTAAAAAGAATTCTGATAAAAACTACGATGGGCAAAGTAGTTAAAGAACCGCAGCAGGTAAAGTAAAATGCACAAAGACCGAACTGCGTATCCAAAAAGAAAGGCACTTTTGTATCAACAGCTACAAGAACTGCCAAAAAAGTACAAGGTGTTAGCTCTTGTGCGAATGGAAAAAGTAAGATCATCACAGTTACTTCCCTTGAGAAAAAAATTCAAAGGGGAAATAGAGATAGTTAGCATCAAAGACAAAGTGGCAAAAAAGGCATTTTCCACACTCAAGATACCTGGCATAGAAAAGATGGTAGATAGTCTAAAGGGACAGTGTCTTTTCATGTTTACAAACATGTCTCCGTTTAAGCTAAATGTACTTCTTAGCAAAAATAAGATCAAACTAGCAGCTCGTGGGGGCGACATTGCAAGTGTAGATGTCGTGATTCCAGCAAAAAACACAGGCATTGCACCAGGACCTATTCTTACCGATTTTAAAGATGCCGGAGTCGCAACAAAAATAGATCAAGGAACTGTTTGGATTACAAAAGAATCAATACCTGCAAAAAAAGGCCAAGTCATTTCTGCAAAATTGGCAACGTTGCTTGGAAAACTAGACATAAAGCCTATTGAGGCAGGCATAGCTCTTAACGCAGCACTTGAAGAAGGCAAGCACTTTGTAAAAGACGATTTAACAATTGATGTTGAAAAGTACAGAAATGCGTTTGGCCAAGCCCATCAAGAAGCAGTTTCATTGGCTGTTGAGACAGCATATGCAACTTCGGATACCATAAAGCCGATACTTGCAAAGGCTGCACAATCATCGCGTTCTGTTTCTATTGAATCAGGTTATGTTACAGATGATACTAAAGAGCAGATATTGCAAAAAGCGCATGCACAAGCTCAAGGGCTTGTAAGCAAGTCTAAAGACTACAAACCAGACTAGCTGGATTTTATTTTTCGAAGCGTATTTACAAAATCAAGTGCCTTGTAGGAACTTCTGACCAAGGGTCCTGCTACCACATAAAGAAATCCCATCTTTTGAAACATCTTTTTGTAAAATTCAAATTTTTCAGGAGATATGAATTCTCTTACAGGTAAGTGTCTTCTTGATGGCTGAAGATACTGGCCCAACGTAATAATGTCAACATTGTTTTTTCTTAGGTCTTTTGCTGTCTCGATGACCTCATCTTCGGTTTCTCCAAGGCCAAACATCAAAGAGGACTTAGTGAAAATCTTAGAATTTTGTTCTTTGATAGTCTTTAAAACAGAAAGCGATTTGTGGTAATTTGCACGAAAGTCCCTTACTTCATGTGTAAGTCTTTTTACCGTTTCAATATTATGGCTGATTACAAGCGGTTCTTCTTTTACAATTTTACCTATAGATTCACGCTTGCCATCAAAATCTGGAATTAGCGTTTCGACCAGCGTTTTTGGGCAATATAGTTTTGCCAGTCTAATTGTTTCTGCAAAATGTTGTGCTCCGCCATCTTCTAAATCGTCTCGGCAGACAGAAGTTATCACCACATATTTCAGGTTCCATTTTTTGAGGGTTTGAGCAACTCTTAATGGCTCAAATCCATCTAGCATTGAAGGTCTTCCTGTCGTAACATCACAGAATTTGCATCCTCTAGTGCAGATTTTGCCCATTAGCATTATTGTTG
>VHBM01000026.1 GCA_016871975.1 Nitrososphaerota archaeon
ATAATTATCGCAGACGAGCCAGTATCGATGCTTGATGTATCTATTCGAGCAGAGATGCTTGAGCTGATGGAAGAGCTGCAAAAAAAATATGAAATCTCTTACATCTACATAACACATGATCTTGCCACTGCAAGATTTTTTGGACACAGAATTGCAATAATGTATTTGGGAAAGATTGTAGAGATAGGTCCAGTAGGTGAAGTGCTATTGCATCCACATCATCCATACACACAAGCACTAATTGATGCAATATCAGAGCCAAATCCCGACAACCTCTATGTTGAAAAAAAGGTAAGAATCAATGAGCCACTAGACATTGATGTCTATGATGGCTGCAGGTTTCGTGCACGATGTCCTTATGCAATTGATAAATGCAAGGACGAACCGCCGTTGGAAAAACTAGATCAAAGCGAGGTTGCGTGTTTTGTCAAGCTTGACTAGCTTGCCATCGAAGGCAATCGCTTGTCTTTGTACATGACAATGTTTGAGACGCCGTTTTTTGGAAATACACCATAGATTAGTCTGGCTTTTTCTACAACAGAGTCCTTTAGTGAGACCATTATGAACTGGCTTCCCTTTGAGCGCTCTTCGATTATTTTTGATAGTCTTTCTGCGTTTGGCGCATCAAGGTGTGCGTCAACCTCATCAAAGAGATAGAATGGAGAAGGTTTTAGCTTTTGAAGTGCCAAGACAAATACTACTGCAGCAAGCGTCTTTTCTCCACCGCTAATTGAGGTTGATTCTCTTTTTGGCTTGTTTGGGAATTGTATCAAGTATGATAGACCAGATGAAAATACATCATCTTCGTTTTGTATTTCAAGCCATGCGTTTCCTCCTGTCATTTTAGAAAATGCGTTGCGGATTTCCTTATCAACTGTGTCAAATGCATTAAGGAATGTCTGACGTTTGTCTTTTTCAATTTCTTCAATAAATTTGACAATAGAGTTTCTTTCTTCCTGTAGCTCATTCTTTCTTGTTGACATGGAGCGGTACCCGTCTGCTACCTCGACATACTTTACTGGGGCAATAGCATTAAGCGATGCTGTCAGTGAGTTTTTTTCTTTTTCAAGTGATGGCAGGATTGACTCGACTTCAAATATCTCAAGGGACTCGTCAAATCCGAACATGCTCAACATCTTTTGTAGCTTTGTTTCGTTTTCGATAAGATCTTTTAGATCACGATTTATAGAATCTGACTGTCTTTCTCGTGTGTTAATTTCTTTGCTTACTGTTCGTTCTTTGTCATTGAGAACATCTATCTTGTCATCAAAGTCTTTTAGCTGAGATACTGAGGTTCCAGATGTCGAGATGAGTTGCTGTTCCTTTTCACGCAGTGCTACAAGCTGGGCATCACTAGATTCTTTTTCTTTTTCGAGTGCTCGAACACTAACTTCGTGTTCATGTTTTTCTTTTGTAAGAATAGAATTATCCTCATGTAGTGTCTTCATCTTTTGTTTTGCGTTTTCTTCTGTTGCACCAAGTGTTGCAAGCTCTGACTCTTTTTCTCGCAGTATGTTGACAAGCTCTGTCTGCTGTGGCATGAGTGCAAGCTTTCTTTCATTTAGCCTCTCAATGTCGCTTGCAACCCTGCTTTGCCCAGTATCTGCATAATTGTCTTGTACGATCGAAATTCGCTCTTCAAGCGAGCCAATATACGATTTTTGCTTTGCCGATTCGGCAAAAAGATGTTCCTTTCTTCGTTCCAGCTGCGAATTTCGTTTTATGCAGTTGTTTTGGAATTCGATTAGCTGAGAAATTCGTGCCTTTAGGTCCGAATACTGGGTGGTTGCGTTTGTAAATCCTGTTTCAGATATTGCAAGCCGATTTTTATAATCTTGTAGTCTGCCTTCGATGTTTTTTAGCGAGCCCTTTCTTTTTTGCAGATATTTTTTAAGAAGATGTATTGACTGAGTTAGCCCTTCAATTGATGAGCTTAGCGAAATAATTTTTGTAAGCTTGGAGATTTTTGAGTTAATATCAAGTATGACTGCATTTGTCTTTGCCTCAAAGTATTCGCCAGAAATTGTAACTGTCTTGTATCCTTGCTCTGATAACCTGTGGGCAACTTCATGTGTTGTTACTAAAAGTATGTTTCCAAAAAGAAATGTGCGGATTGCTGAAAATTTATCATCACATCGTATGTAGTCGGATAGTACGCCCAGTACATCGTGATCATCAGGTACTGTTGGTCTTAGTGGAGGAATTGCATCAATTGGCAGAATTTTCAGGCGAGGTAGTTTTCTTGCACGAATAACTTCTGCAAGACTAATCAAAGTTGCAAAGTCTTTTACAATAGCTGCCTTGAGCCAGTCAGCGCCAACAGCTAGTATTGCACGCTCGTAGTGCTTGTCCCATGAAAACATTTCATAAACCAGACCCTCGATTCCAAGCTTGTTTGCATCTTCTTTTAGTTGTGCGATAGAATAATCTTCATGCATTATTCCTTTGATTGTTTTAATCTGTGTCTCATACTGAGATGCTGCCTTTGATGCTTTTTCTAAAATTAATGCGAGATCATCTATGTCTTGTTCTCCTTTGACTCGTTTTGTTCCAAGCTGTGCTATTCTTGATTTTAGCTCAGCAATTGTTGCTTTGTGATTTGCAATAACAACATCCAGTCTTTCTGCAAGACCTGACATTTTTGACTGCTCGTCTTTAAAATTTTGATTGTTGATTGTATTTTTGTCAATTTTTCCTTGAATGTCCTTATACTCTGATTCGAGCCTGTATAACGCTAATTTTGCAGAGTTGAGCCGCTCAACTAGGCTTCTTACTTTGGTATCAGCTTCAATTTTTTGAGTAGATATTTTTGATTGCTCTTTTAAGACACCTGAAAGCTCAGAGTCTACCAGTCTAACTTGCTCAGAAATTGTTCGTTGTGATTCTTTAGCTGTACGAATTTCTTGTTTTAGTTGCTCGATTTTTGGCTCTAGCTCGGTTCGAGTTTGTCCAAGATTTTCAAGATCTGTCTTGATTTGAGGCAGTCGTGTATCGATTTGCTCTAGTCTCCTTTTTGATGTTATTATTTTGCTATTTGCGCCTTCTGATTTTTGCAGAGCTTCGGATATTTGCGAATCAATTGATGATTTTGCCTGGTTGTATGCATTAACCTCTTCCATGAATTTTGATTTTTGAGAGTTTAGATCATGGATTTCTTTTCTAATGGTACTTCGTTCTTCTTCGAATTTTTTTATCTCAGAGGATATTGCGTGCAAGTTGCGTTCTTGAGATAGTTTTGATGTCCGTATAGTTTTTAGATCTTTGGCAGCAGAAATAGCACGTAGCCTGCTTATCTCCCTATCAAGTGCATCATGCCGCAGCTTGCGGTTTCTTTCAACTTCTAGCTCGTCTATTCGTTTTTTTATCTCATCCATTTTTGCAAGAGCTACTTCGAGTTTTCTGTCTGATTCTTCAAGCTGTTTTTCTGATTCTAGTTTTTTTTCATCAAAAAATGACAGCCCTATCAGGTCCTCGATTGCCTGCCTTTTTTCCTCAGGTGAAAATTCAGATATTCGTGTGACAGTTCCCTGTTGTACTGCGTTTAGCTGGTGCAGTCCTGCGTTTGCAACCTCAAGCAAATCCAAGATGTGCTCACGCTTGTCCTTTTTCTGGTTAAGATAGTAGATGTTTTCTCCGCCATCGTCCATTTCACGCGTAATTGTAACTGTGTTAGAGTCAATTGGGAGTTTTCTATCCGAGTTATCAAAGTGAACGCTGACTCGAGTCATTTTTGGCCCTCGCTTTCCCGCACCCTCTATATCATGAATTAGTGACCTTAGCTTGTCTGCACGCATGACTTTGGGCCTGTTTTCACCCAAGGCAAAGATAACTGCATCAAGTATGTTGCTTTTACCTGAGCCGTTTGGACCAGATATTGAGACAAGGCCAGGCTCAAAATCGACTGTAGTATTCTTAAAGCCAAATGATTTGAAGCCAAATATTTCGACTTTGCGGATATGAACCAATACTGAGTTTTTTTAAAAAAGACAGAATAATTGAATGCTAACAAGTTTAATTGACTATGCTAACAAACATAATAGATCACGATTTTTGAACCTCGTTGATCAAATTAGGAATAATCCAAACAACATCATATTCTAATGATGAGCGTGCAAAAAATATAGTTTCTCGTTTGCTTGAGTTGCTTGGAAAAAAGGAGACAGATGTTGTCTGTCTTCCTGAGCAATGGCTACGACAAAACGTCATATCAAACTTTGATTCTGAATTTGCCAGATTCAAGTCCATAGCAAAAAATTATTCTCTGACCATAATTCCAGGTGCTTTTTATGAAAAAAAATCAAACAGATACGTAATTTCTGCTCCAGTTATTGGGCCTACAGGTGAAATAATAGGCAAGCAAGAAAAAATCCATCCTTTTGATTACGAAAAGAGAAAGATAAAGCATGGGACAAAGACTGTAGTTTTTAAAACAAAGTGCAGGTTTGGCCTAGTCATTTGCTATGACATGGTTTTTGCCGATGTTGCAAAGTCACTTGTAAAAAAAGGTGCAGACGTGTTGTTTTCGCCAAGCAGAATTGTCAGACGTGGTGTGCAGCCATGGCATCTTTATGTTCAGGTACGCTCACTTGAAAACCGCGTTCCTATACTCGCTGCAAATATTGAAAATCGACGGTTTGGAGGCAAAAGCATAGTTACTGATCTTTACGAAAAAGACGGCGTGATGATTCCAAAAATAGAATCAGCGCCAAAAGGCCAATGCTTTGCCATAGGTAGTTTTAATCTTGCAAAATACAAAAAAAGTCGAAATATAAGATATTTGGATGCTCAGAAATTTTCCTAGGATTCGCCTTTAACGAATTTTTCGCAGGCTATTTTTGCTTCAGGATCACTCATTTGCTTTAGTGGATGCTTCATCAGATATGCGCTTGCTGGAATAATTGCGCCTCCTATTTTTCTATCAAGTGCAATCTTTGCCAGCCTAATTGCGTCAACTACTATGCCTGCAGAGTTTGCCTTGTCATCTACTTCAAGCCTGACTTCCATGTTATATGGGATGTTTGCCCATTGCCTTCCTTCAATTCGCATAAACATCAGTTTTGTATTTCCCAAAAATGGAATAAAGTCAGAAGGCCCTACATAGATTTGGTCATCATCAAGCCTCGTATCAAGCTGGCTTTGCACGCTTTCTGTTTTTGATATTCTTTTGCTGACCAGGCGTTCTTGTTCTTTCATGTTCAAAAAGTCCGTGTTTCCACCTACGTTGATTTGGTATGTCTTTTCAATTTTAGTTCCGCGATCATTGCATAGTCGTGCAAGTGTTCGATGTACTATTGTGGCACCTACCTGACCCTTTATGTCATCACCAATTACAGGTATGTTATTTTTTTCAAATCTTTTTGCCCATGCTTCATCTGATGCAATAAAAGATGGAATGCAATTTACAAATGCAGTGTTTGTACTAAGACATATTTCTGCCCAAAATTGAGTTGCCTTTTCTGATCCTACAGGAAGATACGATACTATGACTTCTGCGCCAGTGTCTTCGATTATTTTTTTTGCGTCCTGAGCTAACTGCGCATCTGTTTTGTTTGTCTTTAGTGGCTTGACTCTGTTTTCAACCCAGATACCTACACCATCCAAGATTGGACTTTCGTAAACTTTGGCGTTTGTTTTTGGCATCTCGTTTTTTGGAATCCAGTTTACCATGTTTGGATACTCGTAAATTGCCTCGTTGATTGATTTTCCAACTTTGTTTTCACCTACATCAAAGCCTGCAACAAAATCAATGTCATGAATAGTATAATCACGTAGTTTTTCATGTATTATACCAGTAACTTGTTGTGATGGATTTTTCCTATAGTATTCTATTCCTTGAATAAGACCTGCAAAACAGTTGCCTATTCCAACTAATGCTACTTTTATCTTGCCACCCATAGGCAACATTTTGTTTTTTACACTCGTTTTAAATTTTCCTATAATTTGGATGTAAAAAAAGGTAGTGTGTAACAGCTGCAAAAAGGACAAAATTATATCAGTAACAAAAGAAACTAGATTTTGATGAGCTTTAATCCACGTATTTTTATCAAAGAACTAAAGCCGATTGATATAGAAGGTGGGTATCTTATTGATGGTTTTCCTTCTATTGGAGTCACACAAGCCATAGCTACAGAATCAATGATTCACACTTCACAGTTTGAGATGGCAGGAATTATCGACTCTAACAGCTTTCCACCTGTAACCATAATAAAAAATGGAGTTCCAAATTATCCTACAAGGATATTTGTAAACAGTGATCTAAAGACAGCGATATTTTCCTCCTATCTTACATTGCACTACTCGTTACACAAAACTATTGCAAGAATCATGTTAAGCTGGGCAAAAAGACACAAGTGTTCATTTGTCCTAAGCAGTGCACCTGTAAATACGCCCACCGTAGATGATCAAATAATTGCAGCTATTAGCAACAACGCTGCAAAAAATATAGTTGAAAAAGCAAAAATTCAAGTTTTGCAGCATGGAACAATTCCAGGCATCCCTGGAGCATTGCTGAATCAGGGCATGGTAAATAATCAAAACGTAGTTGTGCTCTTGTATAACTCTGATGAGACAAGACCCGATTTCAAGGCAAGTACACAGCTATGCCTTGCAATGTCAAAGCTTGTACCTGGAGTCTCTTGTGATGTACCAATGCTACAAAAAGAGGCCGAGATGGCAGAAGAGTATATCAAAGAAACAGAAAAAGAGACCAAGGGAATGGTTGATACCATGTATGGATAGGATTCTAGTGTCTAGTTATACTAAATGGAACAGCTACTAGGATTTGCCGCTACTGTAATAATAATTTCTACTTCAGGGGTCATGTCTCCAGGCCCACTATTTGCTGCAAATATTTTCTACGGTCTAAAAGAAGGCGCAAAAGGTGGCCTGAAAATGTCTTTTGGCCACACTGTTGTTGAGCTGCCATTAATCATTCTGCTTGGCATTGGGATCGTCTCACTAGAATCTGTTCCACAATTTAGAATTATTATAGCAATACTTGGTGCGCTTGGACTTTTTGGATTTGCTGGGTTACAGCTAAAATCAGTTTTTGGTAATGATGCAAATAAACAAATCAAAACAAAATATGGTCCGTTTTTTTCAGGAATTTTGTTTAGTGCACTAAATCCATTTTTTATAATCTGGTGGTTTACTGTTGGATTCAAACTAATTTCTGACTCTATTGTATTATGGTCGCTTTGGGGATTGCTAATTTTATTTGCATTACATATTTGGATGGATTTTGCATGGCTTACATCTACTTCGTATCTTTCATCAAAAAGCTCAAAATTTCTGTCTCAGCGAAACTATAGATTTTTGTTTATTGCAATTAGCGGATTTATGATATACTTTGGAATAACATTCTTGCTTGATGCCTTCTAACTATCGACTTTTGTAACATCGACTTCTATTGTTGAAACGTTTCGTGTCTTTCCATCTTGTGATACTAACGAATCTGAAGCTATGCGAACATCTGTTACTTTGTATCCTACAGAGTCCATTCTCTTTACAATCATCTGTGAGACATCAACTGCTTGCGTGATACGTTTTCCTCTGGCTTTGATTGTAACTGTTGGCGAGCTTGCAAGCTGTGTAAGTGTTGCAGTAACATAAGTCATTATTGGCTTTATTCCAACAAAAATTACGTTTCTTGTCTTTACTTCTTCGTCAGCAACAGCTTCAGGCTCTTGACTTGATTTAGGCTCCTCAGGTTCTTCAGAGGTAATGACTGGCTCTTCTTGTACAATGCTAGGTTCTGGTTGTGGTTCTTGTGGGGGCTCTTGCTGAACTTTTTCTTCTGGCTTTACACTTTCTTCTTTGTGCTTTTCAAACTGAGAGAAAATTTCATCTGCATCTCTTGATTTTTTTCCGCTCATGATGTGTTGACTAGAATTGGCTTTATGTTTATTTAATGTTTAAGCTTTTTTTGCTCAATGTATTCTTCAAACAACTTTTCCACCTCATCGTTTTTGCAAGTTTTTATCTTTTCAACTAGCTCTGCTTCTTCGATTTCATAACAATTCAAAAGATCCTGTTCATCTTTATAAAAAACCAAAACTTTGTTGTTGAAAATGCAGTGATATAGCTTTTCTTTTTCCATGTGTTCTGGACGAATCTTTACGCCATCTTTTTCAATAGATACAGGGTTTATCACAATAACCATAAATCAAAATAATATTTAGACTATCACGATATCATAATATGGATTCCACGCCATTGAAAAGCAATGCATAGAGTCATTTTGCATATTGATTTTGACTATTTTTTTGCACAGTGTGAGGAAATAAAATCGCCACATCTGAAGACAAAGCCTGTTGCTGTCTGCATATTTTCAGACAGGGGAGGAGACAGTGGAGCTATTGCCACTGCAAATTATGAGGCAAGAAAGTATGGCGTAAAATCAGGAATGCCCATAGTATTTGCTAAAAAAAGGCTAGAGGCAATAAAAGACGCAGTGTTTTTGCCTGCAGATTTTGATTTCTATTCAGAGATTTCTGCAAAGGCAATGGAAATTATCAAAGGCTTTGCCGATGTTTTTGAGTATGTAGGAAAAGACGAGGCGTACCTTGATGTTACAAGGCGAACAAACGGCGATTTTGCTGTTGCAAGCCATGTTGCACAGCAGATAAAAAATTCCATACGAGAAAAGGTAAGGCTAAGCTGTTCTATAGGGGTGTCACCAAACAAGCTTGTCTCAAAGATTGCGTCAAGCTACAAAAAACCTGATGGGCTGACAGTTGTTACACCTGACAGCGTAGAAAAATTCCTAGATCCGTTAAAAATTAGAGAAATACCTGGCATTGGCAAAAAAACTGAAGAAAGATTTGGCGAGGAAAAATTTGAGACTATTTCACATCTAAAAAAATTAGATGTGTTTACCTTAAACCAGATGTTTGGAAGAAAGATCGGGACCTACATTTACAATGCCGCAAGAGGAATTGATGATGAGCCTGTAACAGAAAGACAGCCAACTATACAGTACAGCAAAATAGTGACCTTGACTCAGGACTCCAAGGATTATGATTTTCTTCTAAAGAGCCTAATTGAGCTTTGCAAGGAGCTTCATTCCATAATTATTGAGGAAAACAGGATGTTCAAGTCAGTTGGAATACAGTTTGTCCAGACTGATCTTTCAAGTAAGACAAAGTCAAAGATGCTAAAAAACCCCACATCAAGCTTGGATGAGCTGCAAAAAACAGCAATACAGCTATTGCAAGAGGCACTTGAGAGTCAGACTCTGCTAGTTAGAAGACTAGGAGTCAAGGTGTCTGAGTTATCTGAGATCGAGGGCCAAAGCAACATAACAAGCTACTTTTAGCTTTGAGGATTCTTTGATGCTTCTAGTTTTTTGAGTCGCCTTGTTTCAATTGTTGTAACAACCATCAAAAAAACAAAGAGCCACGGCAGAAACATGATTTCGCCTGCAACAGAGTGAAATTCCTCAAATTCTGTTACGTTTGTGGATATTTTGAGTGCAAATAGTGATAATGAAAAGATTCGAATCATGTTTACACCAATAGTTCCAACTATTCCCAGAGCAAAATATGCAATCTTTCTGTTGCGTTGTATGTTCATTTTTAGTAAAAACGCCATCATAACAAGCGAATAGATAATTACGCTATGCACGCCTGCTGATGGCCAAAATACCTGAAGTGCAAAGGGGCCGTGATCTCCCTGAAGAAACATGAGATTGTCCCTTGCCGTAGCTGCACCAAGATCAAAGGTGTTGATGACCCACGCATTGACTTGTATTAGATATGGAACAACATATTGCAAAGGGCCAAGTGTGTCGTATGGAAAGAATGTATCAAGTGCAAGAATGATTGCGCTACCTCCAAGAAATATTGGCCCTGCTGGCGCAATTCTAATCCAGCGTTTTCCAAAAAATATGGAAAGTGTTGCAACAACAAAGGAAGACATTACAACAAAATCCCACAGCCATTCCCAAGAATATATGAGTGGGACCTCGATTTCCTTGCCATAATTAACAATGTTTTCTTTTAACCCATATTCAGAACCTGCAAGATAAATCATAACAGCCGCTGCAAGCGGAATTACAGCTAGGAGTCGTTTTTTTGGAACTTGAAGTTTTATGCCAAAAAGTTCTGCTACAAGAAATGCCAATGCAAAAAGAAACCCGCCTCTTCCCTGGTTCCAGCTCAGGCTAAATGTGTCAGGAAATACAGCTAGAGCAAAAAGTATTGGACTGGCAATAATTAAAATTGCAAATATCACGCTTTTGTTTTGCATCAATCTACTCGAATTTGTGGGAGATATATATTCCACTCAGAAAAAGTCTGCAATTGTTTTTTGTTTGATCAGCTTTAACATGTTTCCTTTTGAGAGCCACTCGGTTTTGCTAATGCTCATGTTTTTGCATGCAAAGTTAATCGCATCATCAAAGCTTGATGCAACATATGATTTTTGTTTCATTGTAGCTCGTACGCCTTCTCTGACCTGCCACACGCCAACAGGAACTGCATATTCTGGCCTTATTTCACGCAGTACCAAAACTGCGCCTTGTATCTGATTTTTTACAAAATATTCTGCTACAGCCAGTTTTGCTGCAAAATAGGTACCTGCAATGGCTGGAGGATGATCAATGCCTCGTGCGTCTTCAAAATCAGCGCCAAATCCAACCGTATCACCGTCATGCCATGCCTCTTGCATTTCAAACATCCATCTGTGTGGAAAAACTATTACAGAATACAGGTTGTCAATATGCTCAAAACAAAATACCTGACACGAGTCAATTAGCGAAAAATCAAGAATCTCTAAGACAAGTGACTTTGAGATAATATCATCAGTTGCAGTAATGCTCCATCGCGTTGGCACAAGTTTTCTTTTTTTTCCAAACATTCCAATGCTGAAGCATTTTTGAATTTTTGAAATCTCGATTCCGCTGTTGTATAGCGCAAGTACTGCGTCTTCTGCCTTGAGGTCTCTGTCATAGTAGGCTTTTTGGATAAATCTATCAGAAGACGAACCAGAAAACTTTGATTTTTTTATCTCACCTATTGGACCAAACGGCGCACTTTCACCATCAATTGATGTTATAGGAATCGTGTTTCTCTGAAATTCAATGTCTGACTCAATTGGGCGTGATGACATGGCTACTTCTTGCAGGTCCTCAATGTATCGCCCTTGAGGGTCGGCTACAGACATTTTTTTTATTCCTCTGATAAGGTTTAGCCGAAAATTTACAATTTCTTCTAAAGTTTTTCCAGACCATTTTTCAGGAATATCAAGCAGACTGGTATCTCCATGAATTGGCGGCACCATTGGGCCGACGAATACTTTGGGATAGTTGTAAGATCCTACAAAGACAGAAGGCGGGCTAGAACCGCTTACCGCATTAGATGAAAACAGATTTGCATATCTTGACAGGTACTCTTTCCAGTTTGACTCTATTGATTCACGGATTTCACGTGCAGTACGAGTCATGAGATGATAAGTGATTCATTTTCTATTAACTTGACTGAAAACAAAGTTTGACTGTGTGTCAATGCGAGATGTTTAAAATTGAAAACCAATAACGAAAAGTATGGCAATTGAAAGAATAGTGTCTTTTCTTCCCAGCGCGACAGAGCTGCTTTATGAGCTTGGCGTAAAAGACAGAATTTTTGGCGTGACTCATGAGTGCCTGTATCCAGAAGACGCAAAGTCAAAGCCTCGCGTGATAACATCTGTTTTGAATCCAGATGTTCTCAACAGCAAAGAAATCGATGATAAAATCATAGAGCTTATGCGAACCGGCCAAGACATTTTCATGCTTGATGAAAAAAATCTCATTAATGCAAGACCTGATCTTATAGTATCTCAGGAAATTTGTGAAGTGTGTTCTGCGTATACCAATCAGGTAAACAAGGCCCTAAGTATCTTGGATAAAAAGCCTCTAGTCCATGCGTTAAATCCAAGTGATCTTCAAGGTATTCTTTCTAGCATTGATGAGCTTGCAAAAAAGGTTGGAAAAGAGGAGCAAGGCAGAGTCTTGCGCAAATCACTTGAAAAAAGAATAGAGTACATCAAGTCAAAGAAATTTGAAAAAAGGCCACAAGTTTTATGCATAGAGTGGGTTGAGCCATTTTTTACTTCAGGTCACTGGATTCCAGAAATGGTTGAGCTTGCAGGAGGAAAAAATCTGATTAGCATAAAGGATGAAAAGTCAAGAAGGATGGCATTTGAGGAAGTCGAAAACCAAAACCCGGAGATAATCATTATGATGCCGTGTGGATTTGATACGGAACGAACAATTTCTGAATACAAAAACATTCTTGAAAATAATGACCAGTGGAACAAGCTAGAAGCTGTAAAGGCAAACAACGTTTACGCCGTAAATGCAAACTCGTACTTTAGCAAACCAAGCATTAGGACTATAACAGGCCTTGAGATTTTAGCGAAAATAATTCAGCCAAAAATATTTGATGATCTTATTGTTCCTCAAAATTCATTTAAACAAATTAGCTCTTAATTTTGCATTCAACTGAAAGTGATTTTGTTGTAGTGTAGTATGTAAAACCTAGAATAGCCAACGCGACAAGTCTTAATGGTATTTCATAATTTGATAAAAATGCAGTAGCTATTCCTGCCGTAGTGCCAAATGTAGAGATTATTGCAAACCCTATTGGCCCACAGCTGCATGCACCTGCCGATGCGCCAATTATGGATCCAAACAATCCTCCGCCCATTTTTCGTGCCTGATTGTGCAGTGTTTTGATTCTATAGACATTCATTGCAATTACTATACCAGACAAGACAGATACTGCAACTATCAAGGAAAATCCAAACGCTCTGTCTGATGGAATATTCATGACAAGATATGGTTTTAGAAAAATATACTCTGAAATAATTGAAAGTGGAAAAAACAGCCCAACTGATATTACTACTGCCAGAGCAAAATATTTGTGATTTGAAAAAACTAGCTTTAGTGTTTGTATCATTCTAAAGCAATGAATCGATTACACTCTTAAATACTTAGTATGGTCTTGCGCTATTTTTTTCGTCTAAATAGATTTGCAAATTTTTGTACTGCAGAATCAAGTGGACATGATTCACCACTTACTTGCAAATTGTGTTGGTGTTCATCAAATTTTTTCTTTGAGCCAAAGACAGTATCACATTTTTCACAATAAATTTTTGATGTGTTTTTTGTAAGTTTGTCCATGCTTTACATTATGGATGAGGTATTAAAAACAATTTTGCCTATAGATAATGAATCCTCATATGCATATTGTGCACTACCTCATATGGAGTCACATGGCCGCAGTGTGCACATGAAAACATTTGGCCTGTCGGTTTTTGAGCTCGCTCTATTGGCTTTCCTGAAACAGAGGTTATCGATATTGCGTTGCCCCTTGATATTACGGCAAAGTTTTGTGACTCGCCAATAGAGTCCAAGAATTCTTTAATTGACGTTATTACCTTGTTTTGATCTATTGTCTCGCTTTCATTAATTGGTGATAAGATAAACTCGTGAAGTTTTAGTGAAGGAACAGCTGCCAACTGGTCTGATACGTACACCACAAGCTCGTTTTTTACTGCCTCAACGTCTCGGCAATCTATTGTAATCAACACTAAAAGCTGATTTTGATCTATATTTTAGTCTTAAAATAAATTTAAAAAATTTTTGAAAAGCTATATTCATGTATGATATTTACCATATTTGTGGCAGATTCGGAAACTTTTGGAGTGGAGAGCGGGCACGGAGAAAAGGTAGTAGAGTGGCTCAACGACGAGGCAAAAAAGCAGGGAAAAAAGTTTGAGGCAAGATTATATGATTATGAGGTTACAACGCAGAATTTTGGATCATTTGAGATGTTTTCATGGATCGGCGACGTAAATGCTGCAAGAGAATTAATTGTAAGGGCAAGCAGTAGATTCAAGATCAAAGTTATCGAAGGCAGTTACAAGCCTAAGGAAAGGATATTCAAGACAAAAAAATCGGATTATGCCATGGTAAGACGCGGTGACAAAGTAATTGGTCATCTAGAATTTGAAGCACCGATGCTAGGCTCTTCCAAATGGAAATTAAAAGCAGAGGAAAGGAGGTAGGGTATGACCAGAGTTGGAATCATTGGTACAGGAATGCTTGGCAATGCTGTTGGCATGCACCTCTTGGATTCTGGATTTGAGTTAACAGCATACAATAGAACAAAAGGTAAAACAGCCGAGCTTGCAAAAAAAGGAGCCAAGGTTGTCGATTCTCCAAAAGATGTTGCAAAATCATCAGATATTGTATTTACTATAGTAAAAAATGCGGATGCTGTGAAAGATATGTCGTTTGGAAATAATGGTATTGTTCAAGGAAGACATGATGATCTAGTTGTAGCAGATATGAGTACAATAAATCCAGTTGAGTCAAAAATTATTGCAAAAAAGTTTTCAGAGCATGGCATAAGAATGCTTGATACTCCTGTCATGGGAGGACCAAATGTTGCAATTGACGGCAAGCTGGTAATGATGGCATCAGGAGACAAAACGGCATTTGAAAAATATCGCAAGGTATTTGATACGATATCAAATCAGATATTTTTTCTTGGAGAAGGTGGAACAGCTCATGCTGTAAAGCTTGCAATGAACATCCAGATAGCACTGCTTGCACTTGCTATTTCTGAAGGTATAACGCTTGCAAGGAGCGCAAATGTGGATCCTGAGATATTTTTGAAGATACTAAATTCAACTTATTTTAAGACAGGGATGAGCGAAAACAAGGCATACAAGATGATAAAGGACATCTTTGAGCCGACATTTACCCTAACTAATCTAAAAAAGGATCTAGATACGATAAACGAGGCTGCAAGGGCTTTTGGTGTCAGTCTTCCAATTAGTACCAAGGCAAATGAGATTTTTCAAAAAGCAGTTGATGCGGGATTTGGCGATTTGGATTATACAGCGATTTTAGCTTATATCAAGCAATTAAAACAAAAATAATGTTATAAAATTTGATTTTTGGCTAACTCTTTTTAAAATGCCTCTACTCATTTACTAGTATGCGATTAAAGGACAAAGTCGCAATAGTAACAGGTGCGTCAAGCGATATTGGCGCAAGTATTGTAAAGCGTTTTGTCGATGAGGGAGCTAGAGTTGTTTTGCTTGGACGAAATTTGGAGTCACTAGAGAAAACACGAAACACTGTCTCCAAAAAAAATGCTACAGTTTCAATGTCTTGTGATATTACAAATGAATCACACGTACTTCAGACAATTGACCAAATAGCTGCTACTTATGGCCGGATTGATATTCTAGTAAACAATGCAGGTGCGATTAATGATCCTGTCCATTTTCATGAGATGTCAGACTCGGACATTATGAATTTGATAAATGTGAATATGCTTGGAGCATTCAAGATGACAAAGGCTGTTTTAG
>VHBM01000027.1 GCA_016871975.1 Nitrososphaerota archaeon
AAAACGTGTCTGAATTGGAAGCAAAAAATGCAATATTTGGCTATACTATACTAAATGATGTTTCTGCTAGAGACATACAAATGTCAGATAAACAGTATACACGTGGCAAGGCCTTTGATACATTTGCACCTTGTGGCCCATGGATCACTACAGCCGATGAAATATCCAATCCTCAAAACCTCAAGATGGTAACAAAAGTAAATCAAGTCACTAGACAAAACTCCTCAACATCAAAAATGTCATTATCAGTTTTATCTATTGTATCAAAGCTAAGCAAAATCATGACACTTGAAAAAGGCGACATCATTTCTACGGGAACACCATCTGGTGTTGCCCTAAACAATCCAAATATTGATTTTCTAAAAAATGGTGATAAAATAGAAATGGAAATTGAAGGTTTGGGTAAATTGGAAAATACTGTAAAGATTGTAGACTAATCTAAATTTTTTGTCATGTGATAAAATGTTAGTCTTTTTTCAAGACCAGAATAAGTCGGTAGTGTTCTCATTTTAGTTAGTATTTGAATTCGCTCAAATTTTTTCTCATATGCCAAGTTTTGAATGTAGGGAAGAATTTTTTTGATGCCAGATTTTGTTGTGTAAATCAAAGTAAGCATCATAGTTTTTTCAAAATGATCCGACTCTGTAATAATTCCCAATGAATCAATGTGATTTTGATTCTTTGATATTATGATTTTCTTTTCTTTTACCAACGAAGAAATGGTTTTAGCATCTAGTGGTATCCATCTCCACGATCTAATATAAAATTCTGAATCTACAAGATATTTTGCTATTTCTTTAGGTGATTTTGCTTGTTGTATGTTAGTAGTTCTATGTTTTGTTGGAGTAAGAATGTAATAATTCCATTTTTTGTTTTTAGTATAGTGTAGCTTTGAAGCAAGTTTGAGTGATTTGAAGTTATTTGATTCAATTATCATTGCAGCTAGTTTACAACCATTCTTTTTTGCTACAGTTTCTACTTTAGTTACAAGTTTTTTTGCATATCCTTTTTGTCTATAGTTTGGATTAACTCGTATGCCTTCAATCCATACCAGTTTTGCATTCTTTATGATAAATCCATGACATATAGCTACAGAATGTCTGTTTTCACAAAGAACAAAGAAATTTCCCTCATCAAGCCAGTTATCCCAAACGTAGTGAATATAGTCACCCCAAGAAAATGTCGATTTGCAAAAATCAAGTACTGTTTTTTTGTCTGAAGATAATGCATTTCTTATTGTTAGTTGCACAAATAAGAAAAATTATTAAGAATAATTTAACGAAACCCCTTATGGGAAAAGTGATTGTTGCCAAGACATCAGATGTTGCGCCAGGCACGCTGCACAAGGCATCAATTGATGGAAGAGAAATTCTTGTTGTAAATATAGGTGGAAAGTATTATGCAATGGATGATACCTGTACCCATGCAGGCGCTAGCCTTTCAGAAGGAACACTTGACAGCAATATAGTTACCTGTGGCTGGCATGGTGCCCAATTCGATTGTAAAAGTGGCAATCTTAAAAAATTTCCTGCAAAAATTAACAATTTAAAATCATATAATGTATTAGTAGAGTCAGACAACCTCTTTGTAGAGGTCTAGACAAGAGAAAATCAGAGTGGGTGATATGATGTCAAGTAAAAAATCTCAAAATGAAGGCTCGTTTAATACTGCACTTGAAACGCTAAATCATATTGCATCAAATCCGTCTACTCCAAAAAACATCAGAAAAAGCATTTCAGATCTAGTAAATGAGTTAAAAAATGAACAATTTTCAATATCTGTTAGGGCAGCAAACGCAATAAGCCAGCTAGATGATATCACACAGGATCCTAACATGCCATCTTATGTGAGAGTCACTTTATGGCAAGCAGTTTCTACACTTGAGAGCATAAGGGAATAAATTTCCAAAACAATTAGTTTCTGATATTGAAAATCGAAGAATATCTCCAGTCTCTGCCACAAAAGATAATTTCAGGAGATGATGTTCAGCTCCCAAGACATGCTTTTTTAGATATTTTCAAGTTTGCTAAGCTAAATGAAAATGATGTGTTTTATCATCTTGGGTGTAATGATGGTACTGGAGTCTTTATTGCAAAAGAAGTGTTTAATGTAAAAAAGTCAGTTGGCATAGACATAGCTCAACAAAAAATTACACTTGCAAAAAAAACATTACAAGAAAAAAAATTGCAAGACTGTCATTTTGTAAATGAAGACATTCTTGATTCTAAATTCGATGATGCGACTGTAGTTTTGTTTTGGTTTACAGATGAAAAGATTATTGAAAAAATGATTGAAAAATTCAAGCGATTAAAAAAAGGCTGCAAGATAATTACAATCTGGGGGCCTCTTCCAGGATTTCTTCCAGACAAGGTTAATTTTCCATATATCATAAATGAGGTTCCGTTTAGAGAGGCAGAGGATCTACAAGAGCAGATACTTGCAGTATTTGACAAAAGATGCATCGATTTTGTAACTGCTTGGGAATATGCAGAACGCTACACAAAGGCAATCAGCGTACCCCAGTCAGAAAATGACAGGTTTCTAACCATAATACAGTCCCTTGTAATTTGGATAAACGCAAAAAATCTTGGCGTTGCTTGTGGTGGAAAAATGCCGCCTGCGATAAAAAATTACATTGGAATACTACGTAACTTTTTCAATATCGAAGTTGAACATCTTTTAAAATAAGTCATATTTTTATTGCGAATTAGCCCCAGTTATTGTGTGCAGGAACGAATCAACATCAATGTATCTGCAATAGACTATGACAAGACAAGCAGGGAGATAAAATCGACTTTATCTTTGCTTGAGGAGATGGTCCATGGTGAGGACGGCTTTATCATAACAGATTCAGAATTTGCCTTTGGCTGGCACTTTTATGTTGTATGTGTAAACAAGGATCTAGTACAAAAATTGGCAGATCAGATGGGACCTGATTTTGAGAAGTTAAAGGGAAAAGGCTTGGAAAAAAAGTTCCTTACTTGGCTTACCAACAAAGTTGAGAAAAAAAACCTAAAGGTAAAACTTGCAATTAAAGAGGAAATGGAATCAAGCAAGCATGGTATTTTTTAAAAACTCAGACCTGCTTTACTCGAAAAATATACTTTAGTGGATGCCTAAAATAATGATACATTACGTATCCAACAACTGTAATCGATGCGCTTGTAACAAAATATACTACAGGATCAAACAACTACAAGTTCCCCTTTGTTAAATGGGAACTTGATACAATTACGAACCTGTTTTTCCATTTGATTTGAAGCTAGGTAAATGGCTTAAAAATGTATGGCTATTAGTAAAACAAAGGAAATTGTCAAGAAAGTTGCTAAATTTGTAAGGCCCTCGAGGTGCGGTCTAGCCAAGCTTTGTGGCGTTTTTACAACTGAAGGATTCATTGTCTTTGGTTTGTCCTTCAATTCTTGTTTTGTATGGTCAACAGAACTATTTAGCTTTTATCTAGTTCAAATCTCACAACCCGATTCATTTCATGGGGATAGTAGTTAGACGCTAGATTTTGCACAAATTAGGTTCCCCATCTATTATACAGATGATGTTCAATGTTGAATTGATCTAAACATTTGCCGACTATATGATCGATCATCTCGTATAATGATTTTGGCTTTGTATAAAACTCTGTAACTGGAGGAAGTATAACAACTCCAAGTCTTGCTAGTTTAAGCATATTATCTAGGTTTATTGCAGTGAGTGGTGTCTCCCGTGGAACCAATACCAACCGCCTTGATTCTTTTAGTGTCACTCCAGCAGTTCTAGCTACTAATGTTTCATCATAACCATTTGCTATACTTGACAAAGTCTTCATTGAGCATGGAATTATTATCATGCCGTCAGTTTTGTAAGTACCACTAGATGGCCCTGCAGCTAAATTGGAATCATCAGAATAGAGGGTAGCTAGTTTTTTTACTTCATCAATGGCAAAACTTGTTTCCATCTGAAGACATTTTTTTGCCCATTCTGTAAATATCAGATGTGTTTGTACATTGCAATCCTTGAGAACTTGAAGCATTCTGACACCGTAAATTACACCCGTACTTCCTGTAATTCCAATTACCAGTTTCATCTATTTGCTGACCTGCTTTTGAATTGATATGATTGTATTTTGTGAAATACGTTGTGTGAGCTTGCGATGCTTAGCATTGCAACCCCAACACCAACAAAATTTCTAATTGTCATGTGCAGATTTGGTTGCCTAGCTAGTAATGAGTCATGGAATACCAAGTAATAGTTATCAAATAGCCAGAAAAAAAGTGTTACCCAAGATACAACTCCTCCAATAAGATATCCCAATCGAGTTTTGTTTTTAACAAATATCATTGAGATAAAAATTGATACGAACCAAAATCCAGACAATACGAGCCAGCCTGGATTATACACATCAGGTCTGTCATCAATCCAATAGTAAGTTGAGCCCATTACAGCCATTGCTGTCAACGATACCATCAATAGCTTTTGGTTTAGGACAAAGCTTGTTCTGCTTTCTTTGATTTCTTCTGGCGGTGGATTCTTCCTCATCTCTTCTGTGGCAATGTGAATTGCTTCTCTTACAGATTTTAGACGGAGTGGAATTACTGTATTAATAGAATCGTCTTTTACTATTGTGTCGTGGACTAGACTATCAATTAGCGGCCTTGCAAGAGACGCCTTAACAGGTGTTATTAGATCAACCCAGTAGGAAGAAAGTCTTGTGGTAAGAAAAGGAATTTGGATTACAAAGAGATTTTTGTTAAGATATGCAGAATACAATCTCATCAATTCTTCATATGTGAGCCTTTCTGGCCCTCCAATATCATAAGTTTTACCTGCGGTATGTGGTTTTTCCATACACCCAATTAGGTATTCAATTACGTCATCTACAGCTATTGGTTGAGCTAATGACTTTACCCATCTGGGACAAACCATCGCTCTAAGTCGTTCAACTAGATATCGGAGCATGGCATAGGAACCACCACCTGCACCAATTATCAATGAAGCTCGAAGTTGAGTAACAGCAATACTACCAGATGCCAAAATATCCCCAACATCCTTTCTACTTTTCATGTGAGGAGATAATTCGAGGCTTTCGTTAACTAGTCCGCCAAGATAGATTATTCTTTTAACACCCGCTTTTGTTGCAGCCCGTAAAAAGTTTCGTGCTTGTGTTCTTTCCCTAGCAGCAAATTCCCTCCAATGATTCTTGTCTCCCTCCATGGAGTGTACCAAATAGTAAGCTATCTCTACTCCTTGTAGTGCGTTTTCCATCTCATCTACATTGAAGAGATCTGCTTGTATGAATTTCAGATTTTTACTATTTTCTTTTGGTCTTCTAGATAATGCCTTAACAGTATAGCCCCTACTTACTAAAGTTGAAACAAGACGTGAACCAATAAACCCTGTTGCACCCGTGACCAGAATATTGTAAGGAGAAGCTTGGATGAATGTCGTTGTCTGCATATTTTGAGTCATTATCTGAGTGCCCCAAACTGTTTCCTTTTTTTGGCGCCTACTGAGAAGCCAATTATTGCGGTTATGCTTCCTAATACCGACCACAAAAGCCCCCCAAGAATTAGCGGTTCACGTATTTCAAACATTAAGGGAGCTGCTGCTAGAAATCCAACTCCTAGTCCCCCCAAACCAATTCCAGCACCGATCAGTATCTTATCCAAGAGAGTTACCTCCCAGTTTTTGTGATTTTTGTTTCATAGTGACTTTGATAATTTTCAGAGATATAAGCTAGTGATAACTTTTCTTCCTAATGCTAATTTTGTACTAGCGCTACATTTTTGTAAAATTAGCACTAGATTTTGTATTTAGCACTATTTATTAATTTAATAGTAAAATTCAATCCATGGCATACCTAAGAGCAAAGACTGTAAAGGGTGTAAAGTATCTTTACTTAGTAAAAAGCGTCTGGGATTCAAAAAAGAACACATCAAGACAAGAGACGATCAAGTACCTAGGCAGGGCAGCAGAAATAACAAAGGACGACATACCACCAGACTATAGAAACGACAAAAAAATAATTGCATATCTTTCATCCATTGATACCGTCTCCATAGCGGAAAAGGAGGAATTGCTTGCAAAGCTCAAGGGGCAACTATACAGATATCTAATAAGTGGAGATTTTGACTCGACAAAACAGATTTACGACACATATTCAACAATGTCCGGCACGCCATGCTTTTTTGAAAAAATTCTCACACCAGTAATGTATCAAATTGGAGATATGTGGGCAAAAAACCAGATAGGGATTGCAGAAGAACATGTTGCAAGCAACATTGCAAACACCCTTGTCAAGATGATAAACAGCAAATACACAGATGTTCCCACAAAAAAGAAAATCGTCATTTGTGTTCCCGAAGGCGAAGAGCACAACCTAGGCACAAATATTCTAGAGACACATCTTATCAGCATTGGGCATCGCGTGTGCAATTTGACCCCAAGTGGGCCGCATAATTCCATTGTGAGTTTTGTTGAATCTGCCAAGCCAGACTCGATACTTGTCTCAGTCACGCTAGACGACAACATAAAGTCAGCTCAAAGGCTTGTCAAAAAAATAGTAGAACGCACAGATGCTCCAATTTTTGTTGGTGGCCAGGCTCTAAAGAACGAGCAGGTACGATTCGAATGCGCCCAGATAATCAGAGATACCAACCTCAAAAACATAGCAAAACTAGTGACTAGCAAGAAATAGCCGACACGACTAAATTACTTGGATTCTGTTTCCTTGGCATAAAGAAGAAAATATGTCTGTCTAACCAAGTATGTTTTTTGGAATTTTCTGGTCAGCTCCTCCAATAACAAAAGCGCGTCATTGAGGGTGGTTGTACCCTTTCTGTATTCAAAAATCACATCAAGGATTTTGGCTTTTTCTTCAGGCATTAGCTCTTTTTTGAAATAGCCAAATATTTTTTGTAACACGTTTGCATGAAATTTTGTGGAGGGCTCGCTTTTGAGAACTTGGCCAAGCTGCAAACCATATTTTACAAAAACTGTATCCAGTGCAAGGCGTTCATGGTTTGCAACAATGTTTCCCAATATTCTGGTTCCATGTGGGCTGTGTGCCATCAGCAGGAATTTGTTAATGGAGTGAAAGTGCACTAGCTTTTCAATGTCAGGACTGGACTGAATTTCTGAGAACCCTTTTCTTACATATTCGGAGATCTGCAAGCTGGTCAGAAATACGTCGGTGTTTTTTGGCACACTCATCATAATATTAGCTGAAAATCAATATTTTAACCAGAAAAAGTTTAATGGAAAATTAGCACTAGGTTATCTGGATATTATCGTTTTTTACTAAAATTGGACAAGATTTGACATGAGGTACCAGACGTCGCTTTTCATATTTAGCAGAGACATGCGAATCGATGACAATTCTGGCCTAATTGAGGCCTGCGCGAATTCAGATATGGTAATTGCCTGTTTTATCCTAAACCCAAAACTTGCAAAAAACAACTCGTTTAGGCTCAGATTTCTGTTTGACTGCATTGATGATCTTAGGGGCGAATTTGCAAATAGAAAAGCCTGGCTGCACGTCATACTTGGAGATTATGTTGAATCAATAAAGCATCTATCCAATATTAAAAAAATTGATGCGGTATTTATCAACCAAGATTTTACTCCATTTGCCAAAAAAAGACAAAACGAAATAGGACAGTTTTGCAAACAAAACAACATAGCATTTCACCAGTACATTGATCATTTAATGTATGATCCTAATCTTGTCAAGACGAATGAAGGAAGGTCGTATACTGTCTTTTCCCAGTTTTTCAGAGCGGCCACCCAGATTCAAGTTTCCAAGCCAAGAAGCAATAATTTTAGTAATTTTTATTCAGAAAAACTTGATCAGGGGTTGAAGCAAGACTTGGATTTTTCCATTTCAATGGGCGGAGGCAGAAAAAACGCAAAAAAAATTCTAAAAAACATTGACGCTTTTGCAGACTATGCGGTAAAAAGAGACTATCCGCAATATCCCACGACCATGCTTTCTGCGCATAACAGGTTTGGTACTATCTCGATTAGGGAACTATACCATACCATATCGACTAGTTTAGGTGCAAATCACACCCTAATATCAGAAATCCACTGGAAGGAGTTCTTTGGCCACATTTTGTATCATTTTCCACATGTAACCAAAGGCGCATTCAGGCAAAAACACTCTAACATACAATGGGCAAAAAATCAGGCCCACCTAGAGGCCTGGAAGCATGGAAAAACTGGCTTCCCAATAGTTGATGCTGGCATGAGGCAGCTAAACAAGACTGGCTTTATGCACAACAGAATACGCATGATTGTTGCTTCTTTTTTGAGTAAGGACCTGCATATAGACTGGAGAGAGGGTGAACATTATTTTGCAGAAAAGCTGGTAGACTATGATCTGGCAGTAAACAACGGCAACTGGCAGTGGACGGCATCAACTGGATGCGATGCACAACCATGGTTTAGAATTTTCAATCCATGGCTGCAACAAAAAAAATTTGATCCCAATTGCATATACATTAAAAAATTTATACCAGAGCTGAAAACACTTTCCCCCGCTCAGATTCACAGTTTAGAATCAGAGTCGTTTGGTGAAAAATATCCTAGACCCATAGTTGTTCATTCAACAGAAGCAAGAATTGCGAAAGAAATGTTCTCGGTTTAGAAGACGCTACTAGACCAAAGCTAGTTTTAGGTGGTTGCTTCAGCATCATTCCATAAAATTAATTGATAAAAATTATGCGTTTTCAGGATAACTGATTCTCGAATTAAGGAATAAATTCAGAAATGTTAGTTTTTGATATTTTTAGATCAGGGAATTCTCTTTGAATAATTTTAGCCATGTGACCAAGGGAAATTTTCACTCCATCTGTTTTTTCTGGATCTGTTCCAGGATACAATCTAATGGTTGTTTTTTCCTCTTTTGCAAATATCTCAATTAGGAATTGCTGATTTTTCTCATCGATGACTACTGTGGGAACCAGTGCTACTTTTTTGTCCTTAGATAAAAAGAAATCATTTAGTTTGATTATGCACGGCTCCATTGTTACAAATGGAGCAAAATCAGCATAAAGAGTATCCAAGTGTATTGTTTTATCAAAGACGATGTGAGGCATTTTAGTTCGCTCCTGATGCTCGGTGTCTTGCTTTTGATCTCAACCTGGTACCACAGCAAGGGCAACACGCCGTATCTACTCGTAGATACAAGGAGCAAGTGGTGCATCGTTTTTGTCCCACGTCATATCTGGAACCGTTTGATGTTCGTTCCGCTTTGTAATCTATACAGAATCCTTTACATAATGAGGACATGACATCACTATTCTTGATTTTTATTTAAGCCAAGGATGATCTTTCTTTCTAGTGCCAATTAATGCGGCAAAGCAATTTGAGTTATAATAATAAAATCAACATAATAAGCATGATTCAAAACGCTAATGAGGATAAAAGTTGTCCAAAATTAATAGAATTACTATTGGACAGGATTTCAATCAGAATTCTCCAATCAATCTCTACAACACCTAAATCGATTCATTTGTAGTAAAATCAAAAAAATCATTTTTATGTTTACATACATTTTCTATATTTACAATGTTAATTTTTTTGTTCACACAAATAATTAGATAATTTTAATATTTTAGGAATACCAGAATAAAAAAACATCATTAAGATTTTACCACTAGGGAAAAAATTACTGTGCAGTTATTATTATAGAATTGTTTAGAGATATTATGTTAGAATCAAGCTATAACCGCAAACCGTTATTGGCGTCATGTCCATTTTGCAGGCAATCTACTTTGTTTACAACTCAAGTGAAGGGGAAAAATATAGTTGAAATACTAGCATGTAAGAGTTGTAAGGTTGTTTTATCAGTTGATAAACTCAAGAAAATACTCTGGTCTAATTAGTTCAATTAGTCAATTTACATTTGACTAATTATCAAACCAGAATTTTTTACAGTTATAGCACTTAATTTTCCTTCTTACAGATATATGTAATTTTCTGACTTCTATTATTCCAAAATCCATTGAGCCGCATGTTGGACATCCATCATCCCGCAGTATTTTTGATTTGAGAAATTTTGGGATTGTATTTTTTGCTGTAACCATTAAAATCACTGATTTGCATTTCCCATTCTATTTGTATAGTCATAATGAAACACTTTATTTGGAACAATTTCAAGTGCAACCTCTTTATCTGAATTATCCAAAAGAAATTTTTCTAGTTTAGGGTTTTTTTGTCCAAGATATTTTCTTATTAGTAATGAAAGAATGTTTTTTCCATCTTCAGGCTTGATATTACAAATTCCATTTCCGCGTATACCTCTATAAGGAGGCTTGTCAGAAGCTATCTCAAATCCACATGCGGGGTTTTTTTCAAGGTATTCAACAATTTTTGCATTTTTCTTTGTGGCACAGTAAATTCTTCCATCTATTATGCTGAACCAAAGCGATAGTACACATGGATAACCGTTTGTCGATATGCAACCTATTCGAATTGGGATCCTTTGTTCCTCAAGCGACATGATAATAGGAGTGGGGACCAAGTTTTGGGTTTCCGAGTTATTAGCAAGAAGATATTCCATGTTTGTGCTGATGGTTTTTTGAATATAACCTCAGTTTGGAAATCTAATAGGTTAGCACTAGGCTGATTTTTTATCATTATGCTAAATGTGTGATTAGGCATCATTAAACCTGAGCTAAAAATCAAGAAAGAACAACCTTTTTCAGCATTATAATTAAAAGAATAGCGAATTTATCAGATCAAGCCTGTGATAATTTCTAGATTAACAAATTCATCCTGATTGTCTGCAATGAAATTGGTAATTTCATTTGAATCAATTTCAATCCATTCTGATTCTCCAGCAAAGGTCAAAAAGTCCTCTACGTGCTTTTTAGAGCCAGTAAATGAAACTAGGATTTTCTCGCCAATTTTTTCCCTAGATGATGGCAATAGTATTGCCTTGCCATATCTGCCCTCGTGCTGAATGTTAATGGTGTATTCGTTTCCTAATAGTTCTGCCTTGCCGACAAAATAGCTCTCCTGAATGTCCAGTCTTTTGATTTTCAGAGAATATTTCATGGTACTATTGAATTTTTTTGGGTTATAGGTTACAATTATACATATCCAATGTCAGCACTAGAGTCCGATTTTAACACCACTTAAATTCAAACTAGATGCAATAGATTTATGCAAGGAGAGTTTGACCCAAAGTTTGCTTACGTAGCAGACGATAGTATGGATTTGGTAGTCAAGATTGCCAAATTTCTAGGCAGACAGTACACGTCATTATTAGAATCAATTAGGCGCTCTATTTCAGAATCTGAATAGAGAGAATTTATCCAGATGTCAAATGTTCAATTATTTTCGGATAGCAAAGAAAAGAGCTTTGTGCTGCAGAGTCCGTGCCAATACCATAGCTAATAGTTGAATCGCCGACAAAAAACAATCCGGTCACATTTGTCTGGTGTGGGAATTTTTGCTTCCATACTAGTCCTGGCTCTTTGACTACAGATTCTACTAGATTCCATGCCATAGAGCGCTCCCAGATTAGAGATTTTGTAAAGTTTGGATATATTTGTGAGATTTCATCTTTCATTTTTTCTGTGAGTTCTTTGATTTTTTGTGGATTCTTAGTGTCTTCAGATGGAACTGGTGCTCCTGCCATGATAAGATATTCTCCTTTGGGTGAGACAGCACTTGCGATATTTGTTACAAAAAATATTCCTTTTGTCATGTAATCACCAACTGGAAAGACTAGCTGTCGAGTATCAAGCCTATCAGAGCAGCAAAAATGCGCTTCAATTACGGATGTTGTTTTTTCTAGTCTTTTTGCCATTGAATGCAATGACTGGTCCAGTAAATTTGGCTCAAAGAGCTCCTTTATTGCCAGATATGCAGGATTTGTAACTACAACACAGTCAGAGTTCACATTAGTTCCATCTTCTAGAATAATTCCTTCTGCCTTGGTATTTTGGATTTTGACCTGCTTTACTGATTTGCCTAGAAAAATTTTGCCGCCGTTGCTGGTGATATAATTAGAGACTAGCTTGCATATGGTATCGTATCCTCCTTGTGCAGGATATGCAAGCTCGCTAGTTCCTCCTTTGAACGGATTAGCCCTGATGATCATTCTCATAAATTCACCGAGTGCGACATGCTCTGGGCTGTCTGCAAATGCAAGAATGCAGACTGCATCAAAAAATGCCCTAGTTTTTCTGTCAAGCTTGTCAATTATTTGCATCATTGATGTATTGTCAAATTTCTCTGATTTTTCTACAGATGCGAAGGCCATTGGCAGCATTACTTTCAATAAAGAAATTCTTCCAGATAATGGTAAAAGCGAGAATTTTAAAATGTCTGTAATTCCCTTTGGATATTTATGATATTTCTTGTTTTCATAAAACGCAATATCATTTACTTTGGCAAGCTTTAGATCATTTACAATCCCAATTTCTTCTAGCAGTTTGTATACGGCCGAAGTCTTGTAAAATGGCATTATGTGAAATCCGTTATCTAGTATGTGGTTTTTGTATATTGAAGACTTGGTTCTACCTCCTACAAAGCTGGATTTTTCATAAATAGAGACATCAAATCCTTTTTTGACTAAAAGAGCGCCCATGCAAAGGCCTGATATTCCGCTGCCGATTATTGATACTGATTTATTCATATCTGATTTTGCTGAGTTTTTATATTTAAAATGAGTTTGGTTTAGTTAATACTTTGAAAGTAATTTTTGCAACTTTTATAATTTTACAATTGATTGACTGTTAATTATCTAAAAATTTTGTTCATCAGATGACTCAAAAATTATCGGGATTTGGTTTCCTTGACTATCCCATGCAAAAATGTCAGTATCATTCTCATATGGGGATTGCACAATTATTGACACCAGCCCAAAAAAATTGTGCAGGTCCGTAATAGATGGCTCTGCTGAGCCGCTTGGATGTGAGTGAGCGGTTCCCACATATGCCAAGTCTAGTGGTAAGAATGATTGTGGAAAGCCAGCAAACGTCTGGTCGCTGTAGGAAAACGGCGGAATTGAAAGCCCGTCTATTGTGATTAGACCCTTTTTGGACTTGCCCTTGAGAATCAAAATTGCTTCGTATGGGTGCTTCATTTTACAATATGACAAAATGCTGTCGTGCACTTCTTTTTTCAAAAATACCTTACGCTCTGGCTTGGCACCCATTACTGCGTCAGCTCGCCTTTTATTCCAAGTCTTTCCAGGGAGGATTTTAGGTCTTGGAATAGTTTTTGCCTTTGTGAGGATTTTTGTTCCAGCTCGGATTGGAGGTTTTTTATTTTAACTCGGGATAATTTTTCGTCCTAGTGCCAATTTGCAGAATGAAGATATTAGCACTAGATGAGAATCTTGCCACTGGTTTATATAATAAAATTGCAAAACTCGTTCAATGAAACAACACTTGACGCAAAATAACGCAATCAAACTTGTAGCTCTAGTAATTGCAGCTAGTCTGATTCTTAGTGTTACACTATCTACTAGTGCATTTGCTGAAGTAAAGAAAGACGAGAAAAAAGACGCAAAGAAAGATTCCAAAAAGGATCCAATGCAAGAAAAGCTAGCAACCTGCAAAGCAAAGAAAACACAGCGAGAGCAATATGAGTGTGAAAAAGCACTCAAGGCAAGCTCTGGGAATGCAGAATTCAAGGCAAAGGCAACTAAGAAATTGATCGGCCCAATTGCATTCTATTATGCGGGAGCAACAGTAGAAAAAGTCGGTAGCCAACACATTGTGAATCTCAAGTTCCTAGTAGAGAACACTGATCCAAAGAAAAACATCACTCTGTTTTGTACAGGTCCTGCTGTGTGCAACTATGACGTATCAGACGGCAAAACCACATACAAGTACGCGTCACAAGACTTTACCAACGGTCAAATTGTGCTAAAGCCAGGTGCATCTCGAATATTCAACATGCTCTTCGGTCCGGCAATTGGATATGGAAGCTATGTAGATTTCAAGTTTGACCCAAAAAAGCAGTATATGTTTAACGTCAGAGAGCCATGGGGTTCTGGAAGCATTCCACTGAACCTGAAATAACTTTTTGTAAATTGCCTTACTTTTTTTTAGATTACTTTGCCTTTCCAATTATAAATTGTGCAATTAGTTTGATTTCCTCAGGTTTTGCAAAAATCAGGCACAAATTTGACAAAATTTTCCCAAGAAAATTATGTAGGCCCTCGAGGGGAATCGAACCCCTGCCCGGGGATCCACAGTCCCCTATACTAACCACTATACTACGAAGGCCAGCAAAAACAAATTGAATCGCTTCCAGTATTAATCTTAGCTAATTTTCAAATC
>VHBM01000028.1 GCA_016871975.1 Nitrososphaerota archaeon
TGATGGCAAAACCTGAGATTTCCAGAGACGGAATGAAAAATCTGTCCCACATGGAGCAAGGCCAAACAGAACTATAGGTGCCTGCACCTAGTTCAGGTAGGCTGCAAAGCGAAATATCGTTAAAACAGAAGGAGAGTTACTACTGGCACGCACTAACTTGATGACTTCCAGTCTTTTGGCATGGCGCCGCCCTTGTTGCCGCCACTTGCTGGTTGCTTTTCTTGTTCATAGACACTACGATGTTTTTCATACTCTGCATCGCTGATTAGCTGTGCTTCGCCTCGGTTTGTCTGATAGCCTCCTGCTGCAGTGCTAGTTTCATATACGCGCAACTGTGAAGGATCAATTCCCTGCTGGCCCTTGCCTTCCTCTTTCTTTAATTGTCTGCTGCTAATGAAAAATATTGCAATTGCACCAATGCCGGCAAGTGCTGCCATTCCATAAATTATTGAAACAGGAAATCCGCCAGTAGATGTTGTCGCATAACCTTGTGGTGCTTGTGGACTAACTCCAAGAACCTCAACTCCTTGAAGATTATCAACTGCCGCAAATCCGATCACTTTGAGATTTGCATTGTCTGCTGATTGAACCGTTCTTACAGCATACGGCATATCTGCAGTAAACTGCACTGATTCTTCTCTTTCAACTTGTATGCCTTCTCTGAAACTACTTTCGCCCATTGTAAATGTGGAAACTACAAATCCGCTAATTGACTCGTCTAGTCCATATGTGCTTGCATCAACGTTGATTCCAGTTGGATCAAACAAAAAGTGCCAGTTAGAAAGTGGTTGCTGTCCAATAAATGATGCATCAATGATACTTTTTGAAAGAAGCGTCTCTGCTTCTGTTCCTGCAATCACCGAATAAGTATCAGGCAAGTTAGACTTGATAAAAGATATTGGCATGTTGATTTCAACATCGCCATATTGGAGTGTATTTGCAACAAAAGGACCGCTTACTGCAAGACCTCGCCAGCTTACATCAACTAGTGCTGGGCTGTTTTCAGAGTACGGCCTGATAACATAATTATTGATTGTTGGTTTTAGCACAACCTTGTAATCAATTGATGCACTTAATCCTCTTCCAGTCAGATGAGCAGTATACTCTACAATAAGATCAGTAATGTGTGTACTACTGCCCGTGTTTGCAATATTTTGATTTAGCTGGTCTTGTAGCTTGGCAACTCCAGGCTCTGTTGTATCGGCAGTAAAAGAAACTGTAAACTCTTTTCCGCGCAGCTGGTCGGCAATTTTTCCACCATCATTATACTCAATAAACACAGTCTTTTGGTATTTCATCTCGCCAGTTGCAAAGTCTGCTTCTGGGTTCATTCTAATTTCAAGCTGAGCTGCAAGTGCTGGAGAAATTGTTCCAACTAGAAGAATCGAAGATAAAAGAACAGTAAAAACGGCTGCCCTGCTCGTCACGAAAACTTTCGTCTCTGAGGCGGTAATAAATCTATCCATAATTATCTAATTTTTTTGGAAAATTTGCTGAATTTGAAAAAGTAATATGGAACAAGCATGGTTCACAATTGGAGTTTTAAGAGCTGAAAAAAATATGATAGCGGTATTATCTGGAGGCACTGGTTCTGTCAAACTTGTCCGCGGCATTGCATCACAAACACATGACATTAATGTAATCTCAAACGTTGGCGACAATTACTGGCTGTACGGCCTGTATGTTTGCCCTGACATTGACACAATAATTTACGGCCTTGCAGACTTGCTTGACTATGACAAGGGCTGGGGAATAAAAAAAGACACATTTGGATTTTTAAGACAGATGGAAATTTTTGGCGAAGAGACTTGGTTTAGAATTGGAGACCGCGATGCTGCAACACATTTGATTAGAACAAACATGCTAAAAAACGGCAAAAACTTGACCGAAATCACAAAGTGGATGTGCGAAAAATTTGCAGTCGAGGTACGAGTAATACCTGTTACAGACAATACTGTTGAGACAAGAATCACTACAAACAAGGGCGAGATGCACCTACAAGAATACTGGGTAAAGTATCGCGGAAAAGACGACGTTGAGGGAATACAATACATTGGCGCAGACAAGGCAAGGCCAAACCCTGAGGCAATTGGTGCAATCCAGGACGCTGATGTCGTAGTAATTGCACCTGGCAACCCGCTAACAAGCATAGGGCCAATGCTATCAATAAAGGGAATACGAAAAGAGCTATCAAAGGCAAAAAAGAAAGTAGTTGCAGTTTCTCCAATTATTGGCAACAAGGCAGTGAGTGGTCCTGCTGCAAAATATCTTGAAGCTGCAGGAATCGAAGTGTCTCCATATGGCCTTGCAAAGATGTACTCTGATGTTTGTTCCAATATAATAATTGATACAAAGGACAAAATCCTCTCAAAGAAAATTGAAAGCCTTGACATGACCGTTTATGACACAAAAATAAAAATGTCAAGCAAAATAGACGAGGACGCATTAGGTTCTTTTATTTTAAAACAAGTCCGCGTATAGCTTGAAAGTAGCTGCAATAATTCCTGTAAAGACATTTTCAAAGGCAAAGACTAGGCTGTCATTGCCACAAAAGACGACAATTGAGCTGTGCAAGCTGATGTTTGAAGAAGTACTACAAACTATAGTTGATTCTGATATTGACAGTATTGTTGTTGTAACCAAAGACAAGGATGCAATAGAGATTGGAAAATCATATGATGTTATTCAGATTGCAGACGATAATGAGACTGGGGTAAATAATGCGGTATCTCTTGCAGACAAGCACTTGACAAAAAATGGGTTTGAGATGTCAATTGTATTTCCACAAGACATTCCCTTTATGCAAAAAGAAGACATTGAAAGGCTGTTGAAGTTCTCCTCTGAGAATTCTGTATTAGTTGTTCCATCTCGAAGATTTGATGGAACAAATGCCCTTCTTCGGAGCCCTGTAAATATAATGGAAACACACTATGATGAGGACAGCTACAAAATCCACCTAAAAACTGGCAGAGATCACACCAGCAAGACCTCGCTTGTCTTGATGCGGCGAATCATGATGGATGTTGATAATAATGAGGATCTGCAGTTTGTATTAGGTCAGAACGAAAAGCCAGGATTTTGTGAAAAGATGAAAGGCTTACTTGAACAATAAAGAATGAAAAATTTATCAGAACCAAACGCAGACAACTTTATTAGCAATAAAACCAAAATCCATAAATACGAGAATTGGTCGGCTGAGGGGCTTGTGATGGAATGGTAAAAAATCTTTCAAAAAAGAACAAGTGTCCTCGATGTGGTCAAGGATCGCTGGTCACTGACACAAACACTGGAGAAAATTTTTGTGGAAAATGTGGATTTGTTGTATCAGATCAGGCACTGGAGGCAGGACCTGAGTGGAGATCATTTTCAAAAGAAGAAGGTGATGGAAGGAGCAGGACAGGTGTTCCAACATCACTCGCAATGCATGATATGGGCCTAGCTACTATAATTGGCCCAACAGATAGAGATGCAACTGGAAAACCATTATCGTCTTCAATGCGAAGTACAATTGAGCGACTGCGAACATGGGACAGTAGAAGTCAGGTCCATGAGCCAGTTGATAGAAACTTTAGACAGGCATTTTCTGAGCTTGACCGACTAAAAGACAAGCTTGGAGTCGGAGATGCTGTAATTGAAAAAGCTGCATACATCTACAGAAAAGCTCTTGAAAAAGGACTGGTGCGAGGCCGTTCAATTTCTGCATTAATTGCATCTGCGCT
Organism: Nitrososphaerota archaeon; assembly: GCA_016871975.1. Classification (GTDB taxonomy): domain Archaea; phylum Thermoproteota; class Nitrososphaeria; order Nitrososphaerales; family Nitrosopumilaceae; genus VHBM01. Next base: position 3,720 of record VHBM01000028.1, read on the forward strand.
TTATGCAGCATGTCGTGATACTGAAACACCAAGAACACTAAAAGACATTGGATTATCAAGCAACATCAAAAGAAAAGACATTGCAAGATGCTACAGACTGCTTTTGCGTGAGCTTGGCCTTAAGATGCCTGTAGTTGACCCAATCAAATGTGTTGCAAGAATTGCAAGCAAGGCGGATTTATCAGAAAAGACAAAACGTGAGGCAGCTAGGATTTTACGTACTGCTGAAGAGCAAAAAATTTCGGCAGGAAAGGACCCAATGGGCCTTGCAGCAGCTGCACTCTATGTAGCATGTGTGACAAATGGCGAAAACAAGACACAAAGGGATGTTGCAGAGGCAGCAGGCGTTACCGAAGTTACCATACGAAACCGCTACAAGGGCCTAAAGCAGGCACTAGACCTCTAGTTTTTCTTCTTTTTTTGCTCCAAAATAGTTTATTGCCAAAATAGCAATTGAGATAACTCCAGTTATTACAAACAAAATCTCTAGTGTGACAATAAAAGAATGCGAAAATGCACTTTGAACTGAAACATCATTAGTGTATGATACCAAAAACACATACGCGAAAATAAAATAGTTTGTTGCCCAGTGAATCAAAATTGCAGGAAGCAGTCCGTATCTAAAATAAACCCAGCCAATTATTATGCCACTTGCAGCTGCTTGGGAAATTTTTCCAGCACTCCAAGGGTCACCAGATATTACATGAGCTATTCCAAAAAATATTCCAACTGCCACAATTAATGGCAAAACTTTGGAATACCTAGTAACATTTAGAGTATCAAAAGGATTCCACAACGACTTTAGGAAAAACTTGCCTGATAATTTTCTTGAATACATAAAAAAAAGCGGAACACCAATCAATAACACCCTGAATCCAATCTCTTCAGCAATTGCAGCTGCACTTACACCATAAAACTGAACTAGCCTGTTTTTTGGCTCTGGCGGAACTATAGAAACATCGATGCTTTCTTGGATAAGATTAATGGCACCTGATATGACAATTATGACTGTAAACCACTTGATTATCGTAGCAAGATAGTTTGAATTTGTCAAGTTCTTTCCAAAAGAAAGTAACGACATTACCACAGAAACAAAGTTTGCCTTTGGGCCAAGTATTGAAATTGAAAATAAAACAAGGAAAACACACCAAACCGCTATAAACGCATCACCTAGCTCAAACTCAAGAGGAATGTCATAGCCTATTGATCTGAAAAAATCAAAACCATCTATTGGAAAATCAAAATTAATCTCGTTTCCAATATCTGTATTAAATACAATAAATGCGCCAATAGGAAACGAGATAATCATCATGCCAAAAATAACTGAAAGCAGCGCAGCGTAGGGGATTCCAAGCGCTTGCAGGTTTTTTGACTTTAACAACTTTAGTGGACTTCGATCATAGACTCTGCAAAGCCAAACTTGACAAGAGTATTTTTTATCGTATCGCGATGATCCCCTTGCAAGAAGATATAGCCGTCTTTTGCTGTGCCACCGCAGGCGTATTTTGATTTTAGCTCCTTTAGGACAGAATCAAGGTCGTTTAGCTTGGGATCCAGGCCTTCGATCATGGTTCCCTTTTTTTTAAAACGCCTTGTTTCAAGCCTGACAATTATTTGATTAGAATCTTTGTTTAGTTCACCGCAGGCACACAAATCTTGAGGTAGGCCACATGTATTACAAATTACTGCCATTAGTTCTAAAACAATTTGCGTTACCATACTATTAAAGCCTTGTCTGCATCTGGGCAATTTTTTATCCCAGTGGTAGGTTTTTTTACAAAAAGCAAGAATCATGTATGATGTCAAATGATCTCACAAAACGGGCAGCTGAAATGTTGCTAAAGGGTGCAACATTGCTTGCAGCGCCATGTCCTTACTGCAAAGGAGTGAGAGTTCTAAAAGACGGCAACGCATTGTGCATTAGCTGTGGGCGCGAACCAAAACCTGAAGCTGAGAGTTTAGAAAAAAAATCAGAACCACAAGATAAAACTTCACAAGACTCGGTCCTGCAAACTCTAGAAAAAAAACTGGATCTTTTATCAAAGGAGCTTGAAAAAGAAGCAGACCATGAAAAACAGCAACAGATCCTAAAATCAATAAATTCGCTAGTAGAGGTTATCGCAAAACTGAGATCATAAAAACAAGGTTTTTATGCCAAGTTTCCAAGCTAAAGAAAAGACATGAGCAGCAAAAAGAAAGGTGCTCCATTACCAGCATCAAGTGCAGGTCTTTTAAGATTCTTTGAAGATGAAACCAAAGGCTTCAAAGTAGATCCAAAAATCGTAGTATCTGTTCCAACAGGCCTTATCGTGCTTTCGTGGCTACTAGATATCTTTCTTGTTCCGTGATAAAGAGCATGCAAGATTCTTACGATGATGTTTCAAACATCCATCGACGATATACACTAACTCTAATCAATCCATCCTCAAAAATTCATTCGCTAGTGTTGTCATTAATTGTTACAACTTTGTTTGTTGCAACTGTAGTCTTTGGCTACCTAAAAAGTGACGACTTTATTGTAAGGCTAGCAGTAGTATTGGCTGTTTTAGTATCAACACAATATCTTGACTCGCGCTATTCAAAAAATAAAGAATACTCTAAATCGCTTCACATGTCTTTATTTGGAAATATTCTCTGGCTTGTTGTACTGCTTTCAGGGCTACTAGCTGTAACCGTCTTGTCAAAAAGCGAGGCATCGATATTTTATGTCATAGAAGGAATGTTTTTGTTTGCAGGATTCAGAATTGGGCTTTATACTACAGTATTTGGGGCAAGCATGAAAAAGGCATGGACTGTATGCCTCATCCAGCCTCTTGCAATGTTTCTGGTACTGGTGCCGCTGAATCTGTGGGAAAAAATTTTAGAACCGCAAACATTTTTGATTGGACTTACATTCCTTGGGATTGCAACTGTCTGGTCATACCTTACCGATAAGGCAGGAAAGCCTGGAGTAAAAAGCACACACAAGCTAGTACAGGCATATCTTGTATCAAAATCGCAAAACGATTCATCTGAGATGGAGTCATTAATGGAAGAGGTATCAAAAAAATCCAACATTACAACTAGACAAATTAGATTATGTTCTAACAACAAGAAAACCGATTTTAGACTAGTCATCCCAGAAATTCACCCAGGACCATTTCATCCGGTTGGGGGAAGCAACATTCCATATCTGATATACAAAAACATGGGTTCTTCAGCAATGGTAATGCATGGAGTTTCTGATCATTCGCTAAACCTGCCTTCAAAAGAAGAAGTGGAAAGCTACCTTAGAAGTCTGACAGACTATTCTGTTCCTCAAAAAGGACTGACATGTACAGAGCCAGTTACAGTTCAAATCAACAAGGGGCGTGCAGTGGGACTGCTCTTTGATAAAACGGCGGTTTTGTTTTTATCATTATCACCACATGGGATGGAAGACATTCCATCTTCGATAAAAAGCGAAATTGAACAATTTTCTAAAAACCGCAATTTTTCCCAAGTTTTGATAGTTGATTGTCATAATGCAATGGGTGGAGAAATTTCTCAAAACGATTCTGAAGACTTACTCAAGGCAGCAAAATCTTGTCTTGAAACTCTGATCACAAAAGAGACTTATCCGTTGGAGTTTGGGTATGCAAACTCTGATGACATGAAGGTACATTCATCGGATCTTGCCTTGGGAGGATTGGGGGTTTTGTGTCTTGGCATAAACAAGAAAAAATACTTTCTTGGCTGGGCAGATGCAAATAACATGCAAAACGGAATTAGAGAATATGTTGTAAACCATTTTACAAAAAACGGCCATACCCTACTAGAGCTCTGTACATCAGACAGCCACTATTCGGTAATGCCTGCTAGAAACAAAAACGGCTATTATCAGTTTGGTGCCATATCAAAGCCTCAACAGATTGCAGATTGGTATCTTGACATTGCAAAAAATGCAGAAAAAAATATCGATTCAGGCTATTTTGAGATACTGGAAAACTCGTCAAATGTCAAGGTAATGGGGAGCACAATATTTCAGGACTATTCAAAGGCACTTGATAGCGCACTAAAGCTCACCCAAGTATTTGCAATAGGAACAATTGCGTTTTTTATCGCTACGCTGTTTCTATAACATTTACCTGATCCAGATTTCCATAAAGCTCATCAACAAACGAAGAAAACTGTAAAATTGGAACTATTGGAACCTTTTCTATAAAACAAAACTGCTCCTGATACAGAGTCACTATAACGGGAATTGCCATGGCGCCACTAGTTTTTTTAACATAATGCCTTACACGTTGAATTTGTTTTGTCACGGTATTTTTCAGAGTGGATGGGCTATGTCTTTTCCAGTGCTTACAGTCTACTAGAATGGCCATGCCTAGCCTGACTCCAACAACATCAATTTCCATTCTTGGCTTGGTAAGTATGAGATTTTTAAGTACGCTGAATCCTTTGGCTTCAAATATTTTTGCTACCAGTCCTTCAAAATCACGCCAATTCAGATGAACTGCAACCTCATCAATTGTGGCGCCATTTTTTATTGCATATATTGCAGCCTTTAGCTTATCTGCCGAATCAAAATTGATCACATCATCTTCAAATCGGCCAATGTCATTTTTTACAAAATCATTCAGTATTTTTTTTGCAATTGTCTTGTCAGTGTTTGCTATGGTGCAAAAATCTTGAACTGATATGCCGCCTGGAATCACAGCTCCTAGTCCTTTTATTAGCATGTTAGCATTCAACAACTTGACTCTAAATCAATTTTATAATAATCTATTTTCTCTAGAACTTTATAATCAACATCAAAAAAGATCCTTTCATGAAACTTTTGATAGCTGCATTGATAGCAACTACTTGTTTCCCTCTAGCATTTGCTGAAAAGGCCACATTTGTTGATACAATTCAGTTTGTGCAATATCTGGATGAAAATACCGCACTAGAAGAGGTTCGAAATGGAAACTTGGACCTATACTACTATAGGATGCCCTCAGAACGCCTTGAAGACACAAAATCGCGCCAAGGATTGCAGATTTTCCAATCAACTGGAGGCTCGTACAGCATCCTTCTAAATCCGGCTCAGGCAGACAAGTTCAACCCATTTTCTTTTGTTGAGGTAAGGTTTGCGCTAAATTATCTGATAGATAGAAACCTCATTGTCAATGAACTGATGGGAGGATACGGCGTTTCAATGATTTCCAATTACGGTCCTTTTGATCCAGATTATTTTTACATACTAGATGAGCTAGAGTCATTTCATTTCCAGTACAATCCAGAGCTTGCAGAAAAGATGATCTCAGACAAACTAGAAGAGGCGGGCGCAGAAAAAATCAATGGAAAATGGACATACCAAAGCAAAGAACTAGAAATTCGAATTTTTATCAGAAGCGATGATCCTGTAAGAAAATCAATAGGTGAGGTCCTCTCATCGGAGCTAGAAAAACTTGGATTTACAGTAGTAAAAGACTTTGGTGATCTAAACAAGGCATTTGTTATTGTGTATGGCTCTGACCCAGCTGAGCTAAAGTGGCACATTTACACCGAAGGGTGGGGAGGGCGCTCTGCGTTTGTAAAATATGATCCGGTTGGCCTTGCCCAGATGTATTCTCCATGGTTTTCTAGCATGCCTGGATTTAATGATCCAACTTATTGGAACTACAAAAATGACTACATTGATTCTATCACACAAAAAATCTATACTGGAAATTTTAGCTCATCACAAGAGCGAGCTGAGCTTGTAAAAAAAGCGACAGTTGAGGGGATAAAAGAATCTGTACGAATTTTTATTGCAAGCAAAATTGATCAATATGTTGCCAGTCCAAAAATAAGTGGAATAATAAATGACTTTGGGGCTGGCGTGCCAAGCAGATTCACACCAATTAACTCGCGCAGTGACTCTGACACTCTAAGAATTGGTGTAAAGCAGATCTATCAAGGAGCATGGAATCCTGTAATGGGAATTACAGATTTTTACAGCAGAAATATTTGGGATGCCCTCGCAGACCCTGGAACGTTCAAGCATCCGTACACTGGCGAATCATTTCCTATCAGAACTCCTTGGAAGGTAGAGACTGGAGGACCTGATGGGTATGTGAGTCTGCCTGACGGTGTGATAAATTGGGATCCTCTCACACAAGAATGGAAATCTGTATCAGATGGCAAGGCAACAAGCAAAATCACATACGATTTGCTGTTTGCAAACTGGCACAACGGCCAAAGAATGGACATAAACGACATTTTGTATTCGCTTTACTTTGTAATGGAATGGGGATCTCAAAAACAAGAAAATGACAAAACATTTGATTCTGAGTATACCCCTCAGGCAAGCCAGCTAGTAGACACAATTGTTGGAATTAGAATAGTAGATGAGGACACTATCGAAGTATACGTAAACTATTGGCATTTTGATGAAGCCGAGATTGCCGACTGGGGCGGAGTGTGGTCATCAACCCCATGGGAAATAATGCTTGCAATGGAAAAATCTGTAATTGATGGCACCGTATCATTTTCAAGGTCTGGCGCAGCAGGAAAAAACATCGACTGGCTTTCTTTAATCGTGCCAAACAATGCGGTTTTGATAAAAAACTATCTTGATGATTCCAAAAAATCAAGCTTTGTTCCAAAACCCTTGGCAAAATTCAACTCTGATCAAAAATATTTTGAATCACGATACGACGCGTCAATAAAGTGGATTGAAAAAAACAATCACGCCATAATAAGCAATGGTCCATTTTACCTCGAGTCATACTCGCCAGAATCAAGAACTATAACAATAAAATCAATTGATGATCCTGCCTATCCATTTGAGGCAGGACACTGGAAGAGCTTTGAAGAAGTAAAGTATCCAAAAATAATTAGTGCAAGTGTTCCAAAAATAGTTACACTGGGAGAACAGATTACAATTCCTGTAAGCACGTCTGACTCGTCTCAAATCTACTACTTTATGACAAACCCGCAAGGCACAACGGTTAGCTCTGGTATAAAAAAAATCACTGACAATACTGTCGCACTAGAGTTTTTGCCAGAAGAGACAAGTAAACTTGGTTTGGGTGCAAATGATCTTAAAATATTTGCAATATCGGACGCTGTCCTGCGGCCTGACATCTATACGACTAGTTTTCTTGCAGTTTCTACTCCACAACAACTACCTGAACATTCATTTTCAGAAAAAAGCGATGAGGTAGATACAGAAAATGACTATGTTGGAATTGTTGTACTAGCTGCAGGAATAATCATAGTTGGATTTATTTTGGCTAAAAGAAAACAACGAAAAAACAAAGCCATGAAATAATTTTTTTTGACACTTTGCGTCACGTATGAATTCTACCCAAGTCTTAAATGCAAATTTTCAGGCATATGCTTGAAAGTAAATGCCAGACGAATCATGTAGAACATGTGGAGGAGGACTCACCAAGCTTACAATTTGCGCCGAATGTAAAAAGGCCACAAGCATGATCTGTGTAAACTGTGGCAAGCAAACCTTTGAGCAATACCACGAAGAATGTGCGTCTGCAATAAAGATCTACTATCAAAATTTTTCAGAAAGGCTTAGAGAACAACAAAAGTTTTTGGCAATAGCATAATCTTTTTAGTTGATTATTTTTTTTGTGCAGCCTTTACCATGCCAAATAGTTGTCTTACTGCAAGCTTTGGGTGATGTGCGGCAAGTCTAATTATGCTTGATAAACCAAAATCGGCTCTAATAAAATCAAGAAACTCGTCTGCACTCAGCTCGTTTATGATTTCAATTTCTTTATCCCACTGCTCATCTGATAGTCCAATCCATCTGCTTTGTACCTTGTATGCAGAGTTTATTTTTGATGAGATTGCTTTTCTCCAGTTTTCTTCATACTTTGATAGCATTTTTTCTGATGTATCATTTGCCTTGATGGCATCTGCAGCTACTTTACCTGCAACTCTTCCAAACTTTATGGCATATCTGATACCTTCTAGAACTAGCGGATTTGCATAACCAGCAGCATCGCCAACAAGTATCAAGTTATCATATGATGTTTTTCGTACTAGCCCATCATTTGGTATAAGGCCATAATGAAATTCGATAGGTGATATCTTTCCTAGTTTTTTGATGGGGCCTAGCTTTTTTTCTATAATCTCATCTAACCTTTGAGTAGGATCAACGCTAGAATCAGGCTTTCCAACCCCGACCCCTATCCTTACCTTATTGTCCCCCACTGGAAAAATCCACGCATAGCCAGAAGGAGAATATCTCTGGCCAACCATGAGATACCAGGTATCTGAATCAATGTTTTCAACGGTTGCTTCATACTCTGCACCTGCACCAAATTTTTTCCATTGTGAGACAAGACCTAGTGATTTTGCGACAACTGACTGAAAGCCGCTTGCATCTATTACAACTCTGGCTTGGAAAATAATCTCTTCTTTTGCCAAACTAGCTTTGATGCCAGTAATCTTTCCGCTAGAATCTGTAACTGCATTTGTTGCACTAGTATTGACAAAAAGTGTTGTCCCTTCTTTGACTGCCTGCTCTGCCAAGAATCGATATGTCTTTCGTACATCTAGCACTGCAGCACGCGGTTGTGCATCACTTATTGTCACTTCGTTGTTTGGTGAGCAAAACGTATAGTGTTTGATTGGATTGTAACAATCAGCAGGAATTCCAAAAGCCCTTGTATCTTCTATCCATGTCACTCCACTTGTGCGAACAGTCTGTGCAACTGACTCTTCTTTTTCAAGCAAGGCAACACTACAATTGTTTTTTGCAGCAATATATGCAGCAGATGCCCCAGCAGGCCCTGCCCCAACTATTACCACATCAAATTGTATATTCAATTGCTAATTCAGGAATTTCTAAAATATAAAATGAAATTTATCTCTTTAAGATAGGTTTGCCGTCTGTATCCACTTCTCTTTCAGGATCCATTGGTCTGTTATGTTGTGAATCTCGATGCATATAGCTGTATGCGCCTGCTTCCTTGCGGCAAAACTTTTTGTGTATTGCATCCTCTGCTTTTAGTGTGTCAGCATTTTCATGAAACATTCGCTTTCCACAGGCTTCACAAACGATCTCTGGCATAACAGTTGGCATATGGTAAATGTATTTATTTTATTCCAAAACCGTCTGCTTAAATTTCAAAGACTTATGTTATAATACCTAAACGCGGATCTTTACTCTATGGCCGAATCCAACGTTATTTCCTTTGTAATATGGTCTGCACTTACAGCCATGATCGCAGTCATTTCTGGCATTGTATACCAAAAGTATCTGAGGAAGAAAAATGATAAAACATCTGCATCTTGAAAAAAAAGGCCTTCGAGGACTTGCAATAGCTGAAAGTTTCTCACAAAACTCAAAAAAATCTATACTTGCAGGCGTTGTCATGCGGCGTGATTTTATAATTGATGGATTTGTACTTGGCAAGGCCACACTTGAAGGAAATGACGCAACAGATGAAATTCTGGCAATATATCAAAAACTAGACAGGCAAGACATTAGCTATTTGCTGATTTCAGGAATAATTATTTCAATGTACAACATTGTAGATGTCAAAAAAATTTCAAACTCGCTAAATCTTCCTGTCATTGGCGTAACATATCAGGACTCGACAGGCATTGAGGAGGCAATAAAAAAACACTTTCCAGACTCGTATGAATCAAAATTGCAAGCCTACAAAAAATTAGGCCCGCGACACAAAGTTACATTAGGTACATCTAGTCAAATTTACATAAGAAACGAAGGCTGTACGGTAGAAGAAGCTAGCATGATCCTAAATGATCTAACTTTGCAGGGCTCGGTACCAGAACCGTTACGAGTCGCGCAGCTTTTGGCAAAAACTATACTCTCAGACTAGCCCTCAGATGCTGACTTGCCGCCATCTATGTTGAGAATAATTCCAGTGACCCAGTTTGCTTCATCTGAAGCTAAATAGACTGCGGCGTTTGCAACATCAACAGGTTCGCCGATTCGATTTAGCGGTTGTCTATTTTCTAGAACCTTTCTTGCAGCAGGATCGTCAAGGTATGGCTTTATCATGCCTGACTTGATAATTCCTGGGTTGATGCAGTTGCATCGTATATTTTTTCTAGCATATTCTACTGCAATAGCTTTTGTAAACATGGAAACTGCGGCCTTTGTTGCAGAATAGACAGCAAGATGCACTTTTGGAATTGCACGTTCACTTGAAATCGAGCCAATGTTAACAATGCACCCTCCCTTTCTTTCAAGCATTTTTACTAAAACAGCCTTTGTCATCTTGAATGCTCCAAGCATATTCACATTTATCAAATTCATAATGTCCGAGTCTGACATCTCATGAAAATGGACAGGATCATTAATCGCACCTGCATTGTTTACTAGAAT
>VHBM01000029.1 GCA_016871975.1 Nitrososphaerota archaeon
CCACTAGCATCACTAATGGATGAGGCAACTAAAATGGCAAAAGCAATTGTAGAAAACTCTGCAATCGGTGTGCAAATGTCAAAGACTGCAATAAACAAGGGACGCAACGCAGACTTGGATACTGGTCTTGGAGTTGAGCTTTTGGCATGGAGAAACTGTTTTACTCATCCTGACAGAGAACAACGCATGACTGCGTTTGTAAACAAATCAAAAAAGTAAGCTAGTCCTAATTTTCTTCTTGTTTTATTGAATTCCTACTATAGTCGGTATGAAAAGCTTATTATAATTAGATGCGACATTTTTTTTGTATGGCAACTGAACAAACAGAAAAACTCGTTACTGTCACTCCAAAGGCAGCTGAGAAAATAAAAGAGTTCATGAAAGAAGAAGCAGAACATCCAGAATACTTGAGAATTTATGTCCAAGGTGGTGGATGTTCAGGTCTGTCTTATGGAATGGGCTTTGAAACAAAACCTGAAGAGGACGATACCGTAATTGAGGAAAGCGGAATAAAGTTGCTAATTGACAGTTATAGTCAAGATCACCTAAAAGGTGCAAACGTTGACTATATCGAAAGCCTCATGGGTTCTGGATTTAAAATAAACAATCCAAACGTTACAAAGAGCTGCTCATGTGGTCACTCATTTAGCACAGAATAAACTCTATAATTTTTCAATTTTTAAAAAATTATCACTACTGGATAGTTTATTGAAATTTTATTGGATCTGACGGGAATTGATACTATGAGGCACAAATTTTTGCGATACGCACTTATAGCCAATATATAAAAAACAAGTTGATTGTTAATTAGAAGGATGATGATTATAGAATGCCCGCAAGTGGAATTGTCAAATATCACGTTAAGCTATCCTTTGAAGTTGACGGCCTCGTCGAACGAGCCGACATAATAGGAGCTATATTCGGTCAGACCGAAGGACTCTTGGGTCCTGAGATGAATCTGAATGAACTTCAGAGAGTCTCAAAGGTAGGTCGTATCGAAGTAACTACCAACTCAACTTCAAACACTACCGTAGGTGAGGCACTTATCCCAATGAGTACCGACATTGATACATGTGCATTAATTGCAGCGGCAATAGAAAGCATAGACAAGGTCGGACCATTTGACTGTAAATTCAAACTGCAGGCAATTGATGATGTACGTGCATCAAAAAAAGAAGACATTGTAAAACGTGCAAAAGAAATCAAACAGCAATGGTCTACAAAAACACTTAGCGAAGGCGACACAATGCTCAAAAGCGTTTATGAAACATCATCAAACAAGCTAACAACTTATGGAAAAGAAAAACTTCCTTGTGGTCCTGCAATATTTGATTCTCCATGGATAATTTTGGTTGAAGGACGTGCCGATGTAATTAACCTGTTACGCGCAGGATATGATAATGCAATTGCAATAGAAGGAGCAAAAATCGACGAGTCAATAAAAGAGTTGTGTGATTCAAAAAAAGTTGTTGCGTTTTTGGATGGCGACAGAGCAGGCGGATTTATTCTTAAAGAGTTGAAATCACTTGTACACATTGATGTGATTCATCGCGCATATGAGGGACTCGAAGTAGAAGAGCTCACACCCCAACAGATTGATGATATTTTAAAAAGTACAGCAGAAGAGATGAAAAAAGAATCTGTAAAGCCAACACTACATGATCCTGATGACAAGCCACTTGCAGACATGGCAACCAAGGTCTATCCACAACTAAACGAGACACTAGAGGCTGTTGCACTAGACGATCAGGAAAAAGAAATATTCAAAGTTCCAATTAGTGAGCTTGTCACAAAACTTTCCGCACAGTCTGGAATAAAATATCTGGTACTTGATGGCATCATAACACAAAGATTGATTGATAGTGCAAAGCAGGCAGGAATCGTATATGTCATTGGCCACCGCGTTGCAAAACTTACAAACGCAGACGGCGTAAAATTAAAAACATTTACAGAGCTTGGCGTCGCCTAGATTTAATGTCTGATCTTAAAATCCAACACCTCCTCACTCTTACTCAGCTATTAAGCAAAGGCGCAAAGCACAACTTTGTCCCAATAACAACATCATCGCTTGGAAAAAGCATAAACCGGTCCCAGCAGGCTGCATCAAAACATCTTTTGGAGCTAGAGCAAGACGGATTCATAGAAAGAGTCACTAGCGGAAAAAATGTCTCAGTCAAAATTACACAAAAAGGCTATTCTGAAATGGTAAAGTTATCATCAGTTCTGCGAACAAGCCTTGAATCCGCACCATCCTATGTTGAGCTAAAAGGGACTCTAGTCTCTGGCATGGGCGAAGGCGCTTACTATATGTCACTTAAAGGATATACAAAGCAGTTCAAAGAAAAGATAGGTTACATTCCATTTCCTGGAACTCTAAATGTAAAGCTTGCAAAAAAAGAACACATTGAGACTGTAGCGCAATTTTATAATCGTGATTGTATTTTGATTAACGGATTTTCTGATGAAAAAAGGACATATGGGTGGGTAAAGTGCTTTAATGCAAAACTAAATAACTTGATTGATTGTGAGCTGATAATTTTAGAGAGAACACATCATGACAACTCTGTAATTGAGCTCATCTCAAAAATCAATATCCGAAAAACTGCAAAGCTAAAGGACGGCTCTACCCTTACAATAAAAATTCCAATAAAATCTTAGATTCCGTGAATGGACTCGCCATACTCTTTTTCTATCTTTGAGCTTGAAAACTCGGGGATAGGAGATTGCAATCTAGCTACTTTTACATCTAGATTTAGCTTTCTGCAACCATCGATAATGAATTTTTCTTGGTGTACTTGGTCATAGCCTAGCGCAATAATTTCTGGCCTTACTAGGTCAACTGTCTTGAAAATATCTTCTTCGTTTCCAATCACACAAAGATCAACCATTAGTAAAGAATCTACAAGCTCACGTCTTAGCTTTTGATTATGTAGTGGTATGCGCTTTTTCATTTTCTGTGCAGTTTTGTCTGTTGCAACTACAACAATTAGAATATCGCCTAATGCTTTCGCAGAATTTAGTGTATGGATATGTCCTGGGTGAATTATATCAAATACTCCGCCAGCTAGAACTACTTTAAGTGATGTACGGCCAAACTCTGTCAGAGATTTTTTGTTTTCTTTGGCAAGACCAGTTTTTATCATCTCATTTATTCTTGCATTGATAACATCGTCTGATATTAGGTGTTTTTTCTTTACAATCTCAACTACATTGCCATCTGATAAAGAAGCAACATACATTGCAGCTAGAATTGCTTTGTTTAGAGGATCCAATCGTATTTTTCAGCCCTTTTTTCTCTTTTTTAATTCATCGATTGCCTGCTAAAAATGCAAGCCCTGTGAATAGCTACACCCAAAAATCGTATAAAGGATCATGTCATTATACTATGCCATGGGCATAAAAAGGGCCTTGGACATTTTAGAGCCTTTTGAGCGAGACCTAGAAAGAGAAATTGATGAGCTACGCCACAAATCAAACCAGTTTGAGATAAAAGATGACGATCCCAGATATGCAATTGAAACAAAAGAGTTTGAACAGAAATACCTGCAAGAAATTGAACACCAGGCCGAAGTTTTAAAAAATGCAATACGTGAACTCAAGTCTAGCACTACACAAAAAAGACCACATAAAAGAAAAAGTCCGTTGACGCTTGGATACTAAATTAGCTATTTTCTAATATCTCAGAAATTCTAGATAGAATCTCCTCAAGTTGTTTTTTTGCAATATTTTTCGATTCAAAATTTTTGTATTTGGCAATTTTGTCTTTAATTGAATTTATTTTTTCGAGATTTCTATTATTCTCGTTCACTTGTTTTTCTCTTTATATGTGGGATTGCTTTTTTTACTGATTGTCGATTAATCCATTATACTTTAGGCTCAAAGCCTTTTGCCATTCTTAATGCATCAACTAGACCATCTGCATATCCTATGCTCAATACAGCAAGCTCGTCTTTTCCTTGCTCATGAAACTTTTTTGCATCTTCGATGTATAGCTCTGCATTTTCTAGTACTATCTTAAACTCTTTTGAATCCTTGTAGTATGGGATTATCTCCTCTAGTGCTTTTCTCACCATTGGAATGTATTTTTCCATCATCTGATCAGAGGTTTTCTTTATCTGAGAAGAGTTGTCAGATGGCTCATCAACACATTTTGCAAGAACCTTTAATGCATCAGACTCGGTAAAATGAAGACTGCCTGGTATGATAATGGTATGAGGTGGCTTTCCAAAATCCATCTTCATAATGCTAGATATTTTGCCAGCAGTAATTTTCTGATCCTTTAAGCCAATCCTTGAGGCAACTATGGCAAAAATATTCTCAGATAGTACATTGCGTGTTTGCTCTTTTTCAGTTGCTAGCAGGTTTGATAACGCATCTTTTGGGTCAAGAAAAAAGTCTGCATCTTGGTTGTATTCCAAAAGCAGTATGGTATGATCCCCTGACAAGAGATTTCCGTAAATTGCATAGTATGAACTAGTGCCTGTCTTTACTTCCTTCATTATAGTAACTACTTTGCCAATCTTGTAGTAGTGTAGACCACATTCTCCAACTAGTGAAGTAACGATAGATGATGCATGTATGGTATTTGTCTTGATTTTTTCTGCAATTGCACGTGTTCTAAGCTCGATGTGAGTTGTTGCAATGTATGGGTCTCCATATGAGAGCAAGACTATGTTTTTCTTTTTTGCACTGTCTAGTATTTCTTGGCCGTCTTCTACCTGCCAGCGCTTTACTGCCTTGAGCCTACCTTTAGCTAGTTTTTTGAGCTTGGCAATATCTGATTTTGAAATAATGCTTGTAAACTGTTCAAGGTAAACAATATCTGCTTTTTTTAGAATGTTTTGTGCATCAACTGAAATAGAATCAAGTCCTGAGATTCCAAGACCCACAAACCACAACATTTACTTCTTTTTTTTGTCGTGCAGTCTTTTTAAATGCTGTAATGTGTGTTTTAGAACCTCAATTGAGCGCAGATATTCATCAATTGATACTTTTTCATCAATTGTATGAGACGAGTGAGGATCCCCTGGGCCATATGTCACAACAGGTACCTTCAATTGAGTACCAATTATGTTCATGTCGCCAGTTCCAGTTTTTCGGATTAGTGTTGGCCTTGTGTGCTCTACATCCATTACTCCTAGTGTAAATGCACGAACTAGTGGCGAGTTGTGAGGTGCCTCAAATGGTTCTGTCTCATCTAAGATTGAGTAAAACGCTTCTACCTGCCGTTTCTTTGATACTTCTTGTACAGAGTTTGCAATTTTTTCTTCAACCATCTTGCAGTTCATGTCAACTGGAATTCTAATATCCATTATTGCATCGCACTGTTGTGGAATTATGTTATGACTTGTACCACCTTTTATCTCTGTGAGTGCAACGGTAAGCATCATTCCTTTGTTTTTCTTGTCCTGTCCTTCTTCTAGCACCTTTCTTAGGTCTCGTGTAAAAATTAGCGATTCCTCAATTGCGTTTTTTGAAAGCCATGGAGCACTTGCATGTGCACTGTTTCCAACATCAACCTTTAGATTTATTGCGATTCGTCCCTTGTATGCAATGGTTACCTGCTTGAGACCACTTGGCTCGCCAAATATTGCATAATCAATATCTAGTTTTTTTGTTACAAGATTTTTTACTCCGATTGCATTTCCTTCTTCGTCTACTGCTCCAACAAACATTATGGTGCCATTGTTGTTTTGAATTGTAGCTGCCGCAAACAACATTGCCATCAGCGGTGCTTTAGCATCAGATGCGCCGCGACCATAGAGATAATTGCCCTCCTTTCTTACCTTGATTTTTCCAGGTACCGTGTCCATGTGACCGCACAAAAGAACTTTAGGTGAGCCTGAGCCTTTCATTGCAATGATATTTCCTACCTCGTCTGTGTGTATGTCCTCAAATCCAAGATCATCGCACTTGTCTGCAAGAAAATCAGCCATCGGCTTTTCTGAAAGTGATGGAGTGTAAAGCCTCAGAGCTTTTTCAAGCATCTTGACTGAGAAGCGAGGTGTAATTGTAAATACAGAGTCCATTTCTATTTTCTAGACTCTAGTGCATAGTCTATGATAAGTGATGGAATGTCTACACCACAGACTCTGACTGTGTTTTTGTATTCTGTGGTATTGTTTACTTCATGAACTACTAGTCCTTTTTCTTTACTTTCCATCAAATCTACTCCTACTATTTGTCCTTGGACTGCATTTTTTGCCTTGATACATATATCTTCCATTTCCTTTGTTGGTTTGCATGGTTCTGCTCTTCCGCCTAGTGCCATGTTAGTTTTCCATGAATCATCTGCAGAATATCGGTAAATTGCAGCTACGATCTTATCACCTACCATGATTGCCCTAATGTCGCGTGGAGGCCTGTTTACAAACTCCTCTAAGTAATGTACCTGGTATATCGGATACATCCTTTCCCTGCTTTCAATGATTCCTTCAGCAGAGTCCTTGTCGTTTAGTTTTGAGATCATTCTGCCCCAGCTGCCAACTGTTGGCTTGATTACCTTTGGATAGCCTGTTTTCTCAAGTGATTCTAAAGCAGATTCTTTTGAAAATGCAACAGTAGCATATGGTGTTGGCACTCCTTGTTTTTTTAGCAGCATATGTGTGAATAGCTTGTTTCCTGCATAGACTCCAGTATAAAGTGGGTTTATCACATTTACTCCCATTCCTTCAAGTGCTGCAGTAGAGTGGACATTTCTGTAATAGCTTACACAGCGTTGCAGTACAACACCAAAGCCATCATTTTTTTTATCAAGATCTAAGAATAGCTTTTTGCAATCAAGCATCTGTAAATTGATGTTCTTTTTTTTGCCAGCTTCTAGTAAGGCTTTTTCTTCCCAGCGGATGGTGTCAAAAAGAACTGTAATGTCAGGACTGTTCACTGCCCCCAGTCCTCGCCAACAGCTTGGGCTGGTTTTAGCTCAAAGCCGTCTGACTTTTTTACAAGCTCAAAACTGGCTCCACAGTCAGGGCATGTTATGAGCTCCCCTTCCATGGCATCCTTTGGAACCGAAATATTTGCATCACATTCTGCACATTTTGTCATTTTACTTCCTCTCCTTTCATCATTTTTTGCTCATTAATTATCTTTTTTTCAAGTCTATCCTCTAATGGTATCTCAAGCAAATCCCCCATGCGCAGATTCTTCAAACCTGCAGCAATTGCCTTTGCATCTTCGTCATTTTTTGCCAGTCCTAAAAGTGACATTAGATAGCCTGCCCCTGTCTTACCGGCAAGCTCGCCAAATACTATTCTGCGCCTGTTTCCTACCACACGCGGCGGTATTGGCTCATATGCTGCAGGATTTCGCAAAATCGCTGCAAGGTGTGTTCCTGCCTTGTGCTTGTATGCAGATGTGCCAACAATTGGTTTAGAGTCGTATGGTGTAATTGTTGTGTACTGCTCAATTAGCTTTGAAAGATCAGTTAGCATGTCTAGCCTAAAATCATTTGGTGATTTGTACAGATAAGTCAGTGCTACTGCAGCTTCTGCAAGAGAAGGAATTCCAGTTCTTTCTCCAATACCATCAATTGTTGTATGGATTTGATCAGCTCCTGCATCGCATCCTGCAAATGCATTTGCAAGTGCAAACCCAATATCATTATGACAGTGAACATCAAGTGGAGTTTTGATATTTTCATGTACCATCTTTACTAGATTGTACATGCCAATTGGTCTCATTACCCCAACTGTATCTGGGATGCTGATCCTGTCAACTCCAGCTTCTTCAATTGCCTTGCAAACCTTTATCAAAAATGATGGCTCTGCCCTGCTTCCATCCTCTACAGTAAACCTCATCTTTAGCCCATGAGACTTTGCATACTCTACTGTCTCAACTGCCCTTTTCAGTGCCTCTTCTTTTGTTATTCGTAGCTTGTCTTTTAGATGAATATCAGAAATTCCAAGATATGTTGCAGTCCAAATGGCATCACATTTTAGCGCAACATCAACATCTTGCTTTAGGGCCCTTACATGGGCAACAATGTCTGCCTTTAGCCCCTGCTTTATGATGGTCTTTGTGGCCTCAAAGTGATCGCGTGATACAATAGGTGAGATTTCGATTTGATCTACGCCAAAATAGTCAAGCATCCACGCGATCTGGATTCTTTGCTTGTTTGTGAAGGTGACCCCTGGGTGTTGCTCGCCTTCTCGTAGCGTACTGTCTAGTACTCGGATCTTTTTTTGACTTTTATTATATGCATTATGCTGATTTGCATAGTAATTCGGATCATTCATTGCTAATTTAGAGCCAATTATATCAGAATATAAAGATATTCGTACTAAATTCGGCTAGTTTCTACAATGTTGATCCTATCTTCGCTAATATTGAATATGTTAGATCCTAATCTCGCTTTTAGGTTATTGTGCGAAGAATAATGACTGTGTTTGTGTCAGAGACTCCTGGAATTTTTCTTAGTGAATCAATGCTGCCATTGATTTCTGTGATGTTTGGCGCTCTAATTATTACAGCAATGTCATACTGTCCTGTAATTTCATATACGGTTTTTACTCCTTCAAGCTTTGTTAGTCTTGCTGAGACCTTTGATGTATCCATTGATGACTCGACAGAAATCAAAACTATGGCACTGGTTGTATTTGATTCACCAATCTCCACTGTAAATTTTTTTATGATTCCAGAATCAACAAGATTTTTTACTCTTCTTCGTACAGCAGACTCTGAAAGTTTTAGCTTTTTTCCAATATCTACAAATGATTCTCTTGAATCATTTCGCAAAAACTCGATTATTTTCTCATCTGTTTTATCAGCGTACATTTTTTCTCTCCTCTTCTCTGCTTAGTAATACGTCTAGGATATCTATTACTTTTGTTATATCTTGCTCTGTTATTACAAGCGGCGGCAAAAGTCTAATGATGTTTTTGCCAGAGTATAGAAGCAAAACTCCTTTTTGGATTCCTTCAAATAAAATGTCTTTGACTTCAAATTTTAGCTCAACTCCAATCATGAGACCTTTGCCTCTGACCTCTCTGACTATTTTGTGTTTTTCCTTTAGTCGTTCCAGTCCATCTCTGAATATTTTTCCCATCTTTGCAGCATTATCAACTAGGCCATCTTGAGTGAGTGCCTGGATTGCGCCAATTCCTGCAGCACATGAAAGTGGGTTTCCACCAAACGTTGAAGAGTGCTCTCCTTTTTGTATGCAGGCAAGTATGTCTTGTCTTACCAGTGTTGCACCCATTGGTACTCCGCCAGCAATACCTTTTGCAAGACACATAATGTCAGGTGTTGTGTTCCAGTGCTCGCCTGCCCATATCTTTCCTGTCCTTCCAAACCCTGACTGAATTTCATCGAAAATCAGCAAAATATGTCGTTCATCGCACAATTTTCTCACATCTTGCAGAAATCCATCAGGTGGAACATGAATTCCGCTCTCACCCTGAATTGGCTCTAAGATTACAAATCCTGTATCATCAGTAATTGTAGAACGTAATGCATCAATGTCACCATATGGTGAAAATGATACGCTTTCTACTAGCGGCTCAAATGATTTTCTATATTTTGGATTAAAGGTAACTGACAGTGCACCAAGTGACTTGCCGTGGTAGGAACCATTCATGGCCACCATTCCTTTTTTACCTGTAAACTTTCTTGCAAACTTGATAGCTGCCTCTACTGCCTCTGCCCCGCTGTTGTTTAGATGTACTTGGTTTAAGCCCTTTGGTGCAATCTTGATCAAGCTTTCAAGAAACTCTTCACGAGTCTTGTTGTAGACTGAGCTGTGTACTGTAATTATTTTTTCAAGCTGTGACTTTATCGCATTAACAACACGTGGATTTCTGTGGCCGACAAGTGCAACGCCGTATCCGCCCATGCAGTCAATGTACTCTTTACCGTTAATGTCCCATACATGAGCTCCTAGTCCTTTTTCGATTGTTACAGGAAACCTCTGGTATAGGTTTCCCATTATTTGGTCTTCAGTCATCTTGTGATTACCGTACAATTATCATGAGATATGGCAGATGATATTGGGTTTTCTTTTTGTCCATTTGAGATTAGTGCCTCTTTTACTCCCATCTCTAGTGCCTCTGTTGCAGCAAGTATCTTTTTTTCCATACCAAAACCAATTTTTGGCAAAACCTCCTTCGCCTCTGCCAAGGTAAGATTCCTAACAAGCTTGTCATCAAGCAAAAGTCCATCAACGTTTGTTAAAAACAAAACCTTGTCTGATGAAATCTTTCCCGCAACATAGGCTGCAGCTCTATCTCCATCCACATTTAGAAACTCAGATTCTTCACTTATCGCTATAGGCGATATGACAGGAGTATATCCTTGATCAAGAAGTGTCTTTATGAAAGTCGCATTTACGTTGGTTATTTTACCCGTATATCCGCCATCAATTACCTGTTTTCGTCCCTTTTCATTTACAATGACTAGCTTCTTTTTTCGCTCAGCCTCAATTATCTTGCCATCAACACCTGAAAGGCCGACTGCGTTTATTCCATTTTTTTGCAACATCAAGACTATGGTCTTGTTGATGCGTCCTGACATTACCATTGTAAAAATTTCAGCAGTCTCTTTGTCTGTGTATCTGCTCTTTATTCCGCCAGGTGAGACAACAAACTTTGGTTCTTTCCCAAGATTTTCTGTAACCTTGGTTACTTCCTTTCCTCCACCATGGACTAGTACTATGCCTTCTCGCTTGGCTACTTTTTTGATATCTGAAATTGTTGAAGAATGTAAATTATCAACTACACTCCCTCCAATCTTGATTGTAATCATGTCTTACACTGGAGTTAGAGGAGAGTATCTTAATCCTTCTGACTCATCAAAGCCACTCATCACATTCATGTTCTGGATGGCCGAGCCTGCTGCCCCTTTCATCAAGTTGTCTGATGCAGATAGTGCAATTAGCCTGTTGTTGTCTTCATCTATGTCAAAGCCAATGTCGCAAAAGTTAGAGCCGACAACAAACTTTGGATCAGGAAACTTGTAGAATCCTTTCTTATCGCGAATTAACCTGATGAACCTTTCATTTTGGAAATCTTCGCGATAAATCTTCCATAGTTCCTTTTCGTCCATATTTTTTAATAGGAATGTGTGATTTGTACACAAGATCCCCCTTACAATATCAACAGCGTGAGGACTCATAGAAACTTTGATCTTTTTTCCTGCAACCTCGCTAAGTTCTTGCTCGATTTCTCCTGTGTGTCTGTGCTTTGCAGGCTTGTATGGTCGTATCACTCCTGACCTCATTGCATGATGAGTTCCAGACTCTGATGTTGCACCTGCACCAGAAGAGCCAATCTTGGAATCAACAATGATATGATCAGTATCAATCAGATTTCGTTTTATCAATGGATACAGTGCTAGCATAGATGTAACTGCCATACATCCAGGACAGGAAACAAATTGTGCATTTTTTATTTGCTCTCGATGAATTTCAGGAACACCAAATACTGATTTTGCCAGATAATCAGGATAAGGATGCTCCCATCCGTACCATTTTTTGTAATCTTCAGGGTTGTGTAGCCTATAGTCTGCACTAAGATCAATTATCTTCATTCCCCTATCATAAAGTGATTTTACAATCTCTGTTGCAGTGCCATGGGGAACGGCAGTAAATACAAGGTCACACTTGTCTGACATTTTGTCATAGTCTAGCTCAGAAAAGGTAAGGTCTGTAAATCCCTTGAGGCTTGGCTGTACTCTGTGTAGATATTCGCCAACATACTGCCTTGAGGTAACCATTGTGATCTCAACTTTAGGATGACTGACTAGCAGTCGTAATGTTTCTCCTCCGACAAATCCAGATGCTCCTACAACTCCAACTTTCATAGATATCGCTTCTTGTAATGCGGTATAATTTATTTCCTAACGGAATTTACAGCAAACTCTACCATTGTTTTTGGAATGTTTTTTGTTGCAACTTTAGCCAGTCCCTTAAACTCGACAGTATTATTTACTTCATGAACAACAAGGCCACGCTTTTCATCTTCCATCATGTCTATTCCTAGGATTCCGCCGCCTACAGCCTTTGATGCTCTCACGCAAAGGTCTTCTATCTCTTTAGTTATTTTACAGAGCTCAGCATCTGCTCCTAGTGCAATATTTGTCTTAAATCCAGATGATTTTCTATACATTGCAGCAACTACTTCATCTCCTACAATAATTGCTCGCAAGTCACGTGGAGGCCTTTTTACCATTTCCTGAAGATAAAATATTCTGTCATGTGGGCCATCTGTATATTCTCTTATCTCAAATAATGCATCGACTGTGTCTTTGTCCTTTAGCGGCACTACACTTCGTCCCCAACTGCCAACAATTGGTTTTATCACAAGAGGATATCCAACCTTGTCAAGGTTTTCTCTTGCAGCTTCGGCTGAAAATGAAAAGTATGTCTTTGGTGTAGGGACTTTATTCTTACTTAGCAGTAGTGAGGTGAGCATTTTGTTTCCACAATTGTTTGCAACCTCAAATGTATTGATTACAGGAATTCCAAGAAACTCTAGACATGCAGTAAAGTGAAGACCACGATAATAACTCACACATCTTTCAAGTACAACATTGCCAAAATCATAGTCAGACTTTTTGCTTTCTGTGCTGAATCGCGTTGTCTTTGCATCAATTGATGTAGTATCGTATCCAAGAGACTCTGCTTCTTTTTGAAGCATTTTTTCTTCTGCTCGGACTCGATCAAAAACTATGCTGATCTTTGACAATTACTCTCCCCAGTCTTCGCCTACTGTTTCTGCCTGCTTTAATTCTATTGAGCCACCTTTTTTTGCAATCTCAAAGTCGGCTCCGCAGTCAGGACAAGAAACAATCTCTCCAACTGAGGCATCTGCTGGGACGTTGATATTTCCATCACAATCTGGACAATTCATTGATTCAACTCACCTCTTTTTTTGTAATTTATTAGCTTCTGTCGATTGCATTCCCCACAATTCTACAAAACCTTTAGCTAGCTTTTGATCAAAGCTAGACTTTTTTCCATATGTGGCCACATCATGGCTGTAAAGGGAATACTTTGATTTTCGACCAACAACGCGCAAACTTCCTTTGTACATTTTTAACTTGACAGTTCCTGTCACACGTTTTTGTGATTGGTTGATAAACATATCTAATTCATCTTTTAGCGGATCATTCCACAGTCCAGAGTAGACAAGCCATGCCCACTCGCTGTCAACAAGTGACTTGAACTTTGTTTCATGTTTTGTGAGAACCATTTTCTCAAGATCAGAATGTGCCTCAATTAGACACAGCGCAGCAGGGGTTTCATAAACCTCACGTGATTTTATTCCAACCACACGATCTTCGATGTGATCGACTATGCCAATTCCACATCCGCCTGCTTTTTTGTTGATATATTCAATTAGCTTGATTGGCGGAAGTGTTTTGCCATCTACCTGTACTGGGATTCCGTTTTGAAATTTTATCTCAAGATATGTTGGCTTGTCAGGCAGATTTTTTGTCTTAACCCAGATAAACGCATCATTAGGCGGCTCTTTGTAAGGGTCTTCTAAGACTCCACCTTCGATTGCCCTTCCCCAAAGGTTCTGATCAATGCTGAATTTTTTGGCAACAGTATCTATCTTGATTCCCTGCTCTTGCGCAAATTCCAGCTCGGTCTCGCGATCCAAATTCATGTCCCGAATTGGTGCAATTATAGGAAGATTTGATCCTGAAC
>VHBM01000030.1 GCA_016871975.1 Nitrososphaerota archaeon
GCTGCAGCAAAGGCAGCTGCAGCAAAGGCAGCTGCAGAAGCAGAGGCAGAAAAAGAATATGAGGCAGCTGCAGGTGAAGCCGTAGCAGCAACTGGCCAGACTCTAGTTGATAAACGTGGACAGGAGCGAATATTTAGACGAGAAATGGGAGAGCCTGAATTTTTCCGTTATAAAAAAGATCTAGTTCCAGTATTACCTGTACTTACAGAAGACGACATTAAAGAAATTTCAAAAAGAGTAGAAACCCCAACAGATCAAACTCCACCATACAAACCAGAACACATACTAAGTCCTGAATTAGGTGGACTGTCTAATTATGAATCTGGAGTAGGCGAGTTCAAAGAGGAAACTAGACAAAGACTAGAACAATTAAGAAATGATCCAAATGCAACTCTACAAGAAATTCAAAGAGCAGAAGAAGATTTGAAAACTCTGGATTATTTGTATCAAAACTATTACATTGGCATGAATGTTTTCCGTACAGCAAAAGGCGGAAGAGACAAACTTAAAGAATGAAGGGTGATGTTATGGGTAAAAATGATTTTAACATAGTCAACGTTAGAGTTACTTTCAAAAATCTTCCAATTTACAAGATGGAAAAATTTGCATTCAAAGACATAACAGCTGCTTGTGAGTCTTTTAAGAAAATTCCTGGAATTTCAGAATGTGTAATAATTCAGACAAATAGCAGAGTCGAAGTATTTACTGTAAATAACCTGGAGCAAGGCGAGGTTCCAGATGCAAGAAGAACTGAAGGAAAAAACCTTACAATAAATAAAATCAAAGAAACATGGGCATCACTAACACAACTAGAACAGTATGATCTTGACCATCTTGATCAAATTCTTGAAGTGTACATGGATGCTGATGTTTATCACCATCTGTTAAGACTGGCATCCGGTTTGGAATCAATAGTTGTAGGTGACGAAAAAATATTTGATGATATAAAAGCATCAATTGCAGGTGCAAAGCTTGCCAAAGTATCCGGCAGAATATTGAACAAGTTATTTGACAGTACTATACGAATTGCAACGCGCATCAGAGAAACCACTGGAGTTAGTAAAGGAATAATATCAGTTGGTGAAATTGCTGTCAAAACTGCAGAAGATTATGCAGGACTAGATGGCAAAAAACATGTTCTGATTGTAGGCACCGGAGAAACTGCGGCCATGGTTGCTAAAACCCTTAACAAAAGAGGCTATGTGTTTGATGTCTGCAGTATGACAATTGAGCGGGCAACTGGTTTTTCTAAAAATTTAGGTGGCAAGCCAGTAAAATTTGAAGATGTTTTAGCTGGATTTGATAAATTTGATATAATCTTTGTTGCAACTACGGCAGACTATTTCCTAATTACTTATGACAGAATAAGAATAGTTATGGAAAATAAAAAGAAAGGTACCATGATACTAGATATATCAGATCCTAGAGCAGTAGATGAGAAAGTTTCTACACTTCCTGCCACCAAATTGATGTTCAGAGATCAGATCATAGAGGCAGAGGAAAGACATTTGCTGGAAAGAAAAGAAAAGGTACGTGCTGTAGAAAAAATGCTTGGCAAAGAAGTTGCCGTTCTTGATGCAACTATGAAACGACTTGAACCTGAGCCCTTGGTAAAGGACGTATTTTCCACGGTAGACTCGATAAGAAGAAAAGAGTTAGAAAAAGCCTTACAGATGCTAGGAGAGACTGACGAGGAAAAAATCAAAATTCTTGATGAGCTTACAAAGGCTGTTGTAGAAAACATTGTTTCTATACCTGCAGGCAATTCAAAAAAATCATCAGAACAAGATTAATCCTAGATTATTGCCAAAAATACTTGGTCTTCTAGTTTGGAAAATCAATGAAACAAGATATATAACAGAATTTTTTGAGTGTTAAACGTGTCCAGATTCGTCTGTAGAGATTACGGTTTTGAGTGTGATTTTGTCGCCGAAGGGCCAGATGTCTCAAAGATAATCGATGAATACAGCAAGCACTCTGCTGAGGTACATGCAATAGAATATTCCAAAGAAGCCTTGATGCAGTTTATAATAAGAAAAGGCTAAAAGCCAAATTTTGTTTTAAAAAATTTTAATTTTTATCCGTATGATTCGTATTTTACTTCAAAGCTACCGTCTTTACGTTTCTCATGCATGGTTACAAAACCCTTTGGAGACATATAGTTCATTACGCCATCAATTGTTCCCTGCCAGCCACAAATGTAAAATATTGTATTTTCTTTTGTAATTTTTTCTCCAACTAGTTTTTCCAAAGGCGACATTTCTCCGTTACTTGATCTTAGGAAACTCTCAACTCTGCCTGTCTGACCTTTCCATGATCTGTTAAACCACTCTTCAGGTCTGCTTATGCTGGCTCTGTAGGTAAAGTTCCACTTATCCTTTCCTCTGTCAGTGCTTTCGGTTTCTAGCTCAGTAAAGAGTCCCTTGTAACTTAATTCGTCTACATAGCTAGAGCCGTGTAAAACGACAATCTCTCTTTTGTCTCCAACTGCGTGAAGATGTCGTGCAAAGCTTACAAAAGGTGCAATGCCAGTGCCTCCTCCAATGCAGACAATTCTTCGCTCATCTTTACTGCCATCTGGTAATCTTTGATTAATTGTTAGGGCGTTTCCTGTTGGTCTTGTCAAATATACCTGCTCTCCTTCACTTGCATAAAACAACTGGGTTGTAACACGACCAGGTAAAGGCTTTCTAACCCACCTAACTACAAACTCGAAATATTTTCTGTTTTCAGGATGCGAAGCAATCGAATATGCTCTGCGAACAATCTTGTAATTTTCAGATACTATTGGAAGACCAATGGTAAGAAATTGGCCTGACTCGTACTCTGGCATAACACCATCATTTGGAGATACGCGAAAAATCATAAGATCTTCTTTGAGAAATTGAGTGTAAGTAAGAGTTGATTTAATATCCTCTGGCATGCTTGAATAATTTGTTTCTCAATGTTAAATATCTTATGATGATTTGTCATGAAAACATTTTCTAAATCAAGATCTTTTGTAATAGCTTACACTAATTTTCATGCATAGAATTTTTGTGAAAAATTTTTCATAAGTTTTAACAAATTTTTAGGCGCCGGGAGAGTGAATAGCTAATAAAGTTTGACACTCACACAGTTTGTTTGATCTACAGTAACTAGTAGAGCGGCTGAACTCCACTATGATCTTAGTTCCGAACACTTCTAGATCTGGTCTCGGCCATAACCAATTTTTCTAAATACGAATTATTCCCTTCATAATAACGAACTTCTTTATTATCTAATTCTGATTTCAGAACATAAAGGACTGTTCCTTCTTTTGATTTCTTTATTTTAATTATCTTGTAAACAATGTTAGAATCCATTTTTTGCTCAACTATTCTTACTACATCACCTAAATGAAACATTGATCGTTTAACTTTATAATGCCTAATTGCTCTGCATTCTTTACAAATAATGTATTTACCATAAATATTCGTATTTGAACTTCCACATTCAACACAGATCTTAACTCTACGATCCACATACTTGTGAGCATCCGAACCCTTTGAATTATTCATGTTCATGAGAAAATGCTTCCTTGATCTGGTTATTATAAATCTATTTTTCACTTTACTTGCGAATAATAGCTTCTGATCTTTGATTAGACCACGGATCCGTTTAAATTATTATCATTTAGATCAAATTTGAGAAATATTGAGTGATGAACAATCCACTAATTACAAACAGAATCAAGAACAAACCTGGAATGAATACCACCACGCATTGAATGTTTGGAAAAATTCTTTTGCATCTTGGAAAAAAGCAGGGGAAGAAGCTCTTGAAAAATATATCAAAGCCATAAATGAATCATCTAAACAATCGAATTCGGATGTAATGAAAAAATTTAACGAAGCATGGGCAAAAACGTGGAATGATATTGTGGAACAATCATCGTCGTGGTACTTTAAAACATGGGAAAAGATTTGGAAGGAATCAAATTTTGTATCATATAATGCATTCAACGAATACTGGCAAAAAAACAAAGAGAGCTAGATTATTTTTTTCGTTTTATCAATTGGAAAAACAATAACTTGTACTAGATCTCCATTGTTTATTCCTGTTGCATCCCTTTCAGCCTCAGGAATTGAAATTCTACCGTTGCTGCCAATTGTTGTTTTGAACGCACTAAATTTCATGTAATTTCCAAATCCTTGCCCAAATGAAAACATGTTTTCCATTGCTTTTGCTTGCAGCATCAAGTTGTTCATAAATTCATTTTGATTCTTGCCGCTTTGAATCCAATCCTTAAACATTGTACTTGGATCTGTATGGTTTGATTTACCTTTCATTGGTATTAGATAGCATTTAATGGTATATAAAGATAAAAAGACGAAAGTTTTGTTATTGCGAGGCTAGTTTTTCTTGAAAATAAAATAAACTCTTTACTGCGTTATTGAGAATATCTTTATTGATGTTTTTTATGCTTTGTGCAATCTTTGCAATTCGATCAGGACTCACATTTTTATCAATTGTCAAATAAACTGTGATCAACGGCAAATACAACACTAGCTGCTGCATTTTTTCTCTCTGAATATGAATATAGTCAGTCTTGCCATAAGCATCATTGAAATGTTCCCGTCTGCTTCGACGTAAACCTACTTGATAATAAAATAGTATTCTATCAGTATCTGGTTCAAAAGGTTCTGAATATGATGATGATTGATCAAGCGCTACGTGTCCTTCAAGATCAATTAAACCCAAGTGTACAATTTGAGGATCAGTTCTAAAGATCTCACTTGCCAATTGCTTTATCTGGGAAGAAACCATAACACATCGGCTTTTATCTTGTAATATAATCGTTAGTGATTGTTACTGTATTATGATTAAAAGAAATCAATCACAAATTAACACTTACGTAAATTTTCAAAAAGTTTGAAATAAAAAAGAAAAGGGATTTAGTTATTTGGTTTCCACGTAGATATCCAAGAATTGATGATGTTCTGATTCAATTCTGCAAACTCGATTGCATTTTGATTTACTGTTCTGAGGTTTTGCCTTGAGGCATCCAAAGCAGTTTGAACAACTTTGTTTTGCACGTCATATACCTTGATTATTTCATCAGTAGCATTGTGCAAAGCCTTTATTGTTGCTTCTGGAATTGCAGTATTTACTCCAGTCTTGTTGCAAATGTTTTGCTGTATGGAAAGTGTAGAGTTTACAAAGTTACTCCAAGCAGAGAGAAATTCTTGCTGAAGGTTTGTGTATGACTGTAGATATTGTGGAATTGTTTTTTCTACATTGCCATGAACTTTGTCAAAACATTGCTTGTATGTAGCAAAGATATCCTTTGTGTTTTCATTTTGTTTGCTCATTTTTCTTTCTCCTTTAGTTTTTTGAATGGTCTGATTATTCCTGCCATGTTTTTGGTGTTGGTGTTCATTACCATTCATTGGTTTTATCAACCAACCTTAACTATATAAAGATTTGGTTATATTTGGTTTACATTGGTAGTTAATACCAATACTTTATAAATAGCCAACATAAATTGTGAGCGTGAAGATTCAGACACTTAACCCAGCAACAGAAGAAATTCTTGCTGAATATGAGACTGTTACTCCTGAACAGGTCAATCATGAAGTAATGAATTCAAGAAAGGTTTTTGATTCTATTTGGAAAAAATTTGACATTTCTGAGCGAACAAAACTACTACGAAATCTTTCACATATTTTAGTACAAAAGAAAAGGGAATACGCAACCATAATTACAAATGAAATGGGAAAACCAATTATTGAATCCTTAGCCGAGGTTCAAAAATGTAGTTGGGTTTGTAATTATTTCGCTGATAATGGTAAAAAATTCCTAGAGCCTGAATATCTAGAAACAGATGCAAAGGATAGTTATGTGAGATTTGATCCATTGGGGGTGATAGGTTGTATAATGCCATGGAACTTTCCTTTTTGGCAAGTACTAAGGTTCTGCGTTCCTGCTATGTTAGCTGGAAATACGGTGGTTTTAAAACATTCTAGTGTTTGTCCTTTGTCTGGAAATACAATTCAGCAAGTTGTAGAAGAAGCTGGTTTTCCAAAAGGGGTTTTTAGACATTTGGTAGGAAATTATATTGTTGGTGAAGCACTAGTAAAATCAAATGTGGATGCAGTATCTATAACTGGTAGTACTCAGGCAGGAAAAAGAGTGGCGGAGATTGCAAGTCAACAGTTGCACAAATTCATATTAGAACTTGGTGGAAGTGATCCATTTATTGTATTAAAGGATGCTAATATTGACAAAGCTGCAGAAGTTGGAGCAAAATCAAGATTTTTAAATAATGGACAAAGCTGCATTGCTGCAAAAAGATTCATTGTAGAAGAGGATGTTATTGAAGATTTTACAAAAAAATTCATTGAAAACATTGAAAAACAAATTGTTGGTGATCCATTAGATGAAAAAACGACTATTGGTCCGCTGGTGCGTGATGACTCGAGAGATACAATTGTAAACCAACTTGGTAAATCAGCATTACAAGGTGCACAAATTTTGATTGGTGGAAATGTACCAAAAAGAAAAGGCTTTTTCTTTAATCCAACTGTTGTTGGTCAGGTTACACCTGATATGCCAATATCAAGAGAAGAAGTCTTTGGTCCAGTGGCACCAATAATTGCTGCAAGAAATGCAACTGAGGCTATTAAATTTGCAAACGATACAGAGTTCGGTCTAGGTGCTAGTATTTGGTCTGAAAAATATGCCAAGGAAAATAACCTCGTAAAAGATGTTGAAGCAGGAATGGTATTTGTGAATTCTATGGTGATTTCTGACCCTAGAGTTCCATTTGGCGGTATTAAAAACTCTGGGGTAGGTAGAGAATTATCAGATTACGGATTGAAAGAATTTGTCAATGTAAAATCTGTTATCATGAATTAAGATGACATCTTGTAAATGTGCTAAATGTAAATGTGTTATTGAGTCAATAAATGAAAGATCTAATTTTGTCTGTGAATTTTGCAAATCTGGTGACCACATAAAAAAAAAGTCTAGTGTGGTACAATGAAATCAAAAGGTTTTTTCTTGGTAAGATTTTACCAAAGATTCTAATGTGGTAGAAAAAATGTCTGAGCTTAATGTTGCAGTAATTATAAAATTAGAACCTGACTTTTCAGAAGGAAGTGTTAGTTACAATCCAGATGGAACACTTAATCGAGCAGAAACAAAAAATACGTTAGGTCCTCATAGCACAATAGCAGCACATGCTGCCTTTTATGCTAAGGTCATGTATAATGCAAGAATCTCGATTGGTACGATGGGACCACCAATTGCAGAATCTGCACTTCAGATGGCTCAAAGATTATCTGATGCAGAAGAGCTTCACCTATATAGCGATAGAATTTTTGCAGGAGCAGATACACTAGCAACAGCTGAAGTTCTAAAAACTGGAATTGAAAAAATGCAAGGAAAGATGGATATTGTCTTTTCAGGACATAGAGCCTCAGATGGAGAAACTGGTCAAACAGGACCCCAGACTGCTTGGAAACTAGGATTCACGTTTCTAGGAAATGTCATAGATTACAAAATCGATATACAAAATAGAACTATAACAGCAAAACGTCTTGTTCGATTGCAGGGATTCAGTGATGTTGTAGAGGAAATCGAAGCACCACTTCCAGTCTTTATTTCAATTGACCCTTCATACAAGCCACTATTCAATACCATTTCACAAAGATTAGCTTTTGGGAAATTTCAAAAGGAAGCAAAGATAAGAGCCGAAAATTATAAACAATATCTAAAAGTGTTTAATGTACAACAGCTTGGAGTTGATCCAAAATACGTTGGCTTGCCAGGCTCTCCTACAATAGTTTACAAGGTAGAACGAATTCCAAGGGGAAAAGCAACAAGACAGGCTGAAGTCTTAGATGGATCTAATCCTGAACATATTAGAAAAGCAGTTTCAAAAATGAAGGAAGCCTTGGCTGCGATGGTGATTAAATGACTGAAGGCAACTATCAGCATCTTTATGTGATTATGGAAGTTGAAGATGGTAAACTTGTCCCAGTCAGCCTTGAGATGCTTGGTGAAGCAAGAAGACTAGTTGATTCTTTTAACAGAAAATATAATTTAGATGAAAAGGTAGTCGCAGTTCTTTTAGGATACGAGTTAAATGATATTTCTCAAACACTCATTGAACATGGAGCAGATTTTGTAGTTTATGCAGAACATCCTGAGCTTATGGTCTATCGAAATAATATTTACACCAAAGTCATTGGCCAGATTGCACAGGACAAAAACATTGCAAAAATAATTTCTTCAGAGGATTCAAATTTCAAAAAACCACGTTATATGTTCTTTGGAGCTGATAATATTGGAAGACATCTTTCATCAACCGTTCTAGTAGAGTTAGAATCTGGTCTTGCTTCTGATATAAACAAACTTGAAATTAATGACATAAAATTGACTCATCAACACAAAACTGATGGAAAAGAAGTAACCTATGAAAAAACTCTAGAAATGTACAGACCTGACTTTTCAGGTTTTCTTTGGACAACTATACTTTGTCTTGATAACAAAAATCATTCAATAGAAAGGGAATATCATCCTCAATCATGCAGTATCATACCTGGTGTTTTTGAACCAATAGAACCTGATAAAAAACGAAAAGGGCAAGTTATTGAATATACTACCAAAATTGATCAGAATGATCTCAAAGTAAAGGTTCTAAACCGTCAAGTAATCAAAAGTGAAGTAGATTTTGATAGGTACAGGGCAGTTGTTAGCTTTGGGCGAGGAATAAAGGATGCGCCAGAAGAAAATATCAGGTTAATAGAAGAGCTTGCAAAATCACTCAATGCAGAAATTGGTGTATCTTTGCCAATTTCAAAAAAACCTTTTTCAATAAACCAGAATCTTTCCGCAAAATACATGATTTTAGAACGAGTCATAGGAACAAGTGGAAGAAAAATCAGTCCAATGTTGTATGTGGCAATTGGAATTAGTGGTGCTATGCAACATGTTGCAGGAATGAAGGATTCGGAATTTGTGGTAGCAGTTAATCCTGACGAAAATTCTCCAATCAAAGATGAATGCGATATTTTCATCAAAGGAAGAATGGAAGATGTAATTCCAAAACTTGTTGAAGAGATAAAAAAACAATCATTTGTGATTCAGGCATAGGATGAGTACAGTTTGGAAAAATATGATGTTGCAATAATTGGTGGTGGTTCAGCAGGACTAGCTGCACTAAAACAGCTTTCAAATCTTAGAAAACAAGCCATATTGGTTGAAGCAGGAAACAAGATAGGCTCAAAAAATGTTTCAGGTGGAATTCTTTATTCAAAAAAATCAAAAAAAGGCCATGTTCACAATGTAGAGGATGTATATGGAGATGTTTTCCTTAGAGAAGCACCTTTAGAAAGAAAGATTACAAAGTATATTCTTCACTCGACTTCAAAAGACAAAGTCTATTCAATTGACTTGACTGCAGCACATGACTATGAATCTAACTTTGGCTATTCAGTTTTAATGAACAAGCTAAATGCATGGTTTGCAGACCAAGCAGCTGAAAGTGCACAAAAGTTTGGTGGCGGTATTATTTCTGGTGTTCATGTAAGTGAAATCAAATTTGATGAGCAAAGAAACACATCTATAGTTAAGACTGATGAGCTTGAAGAGTTTGAAGTAAAAGCAATCATTGCAGCTGATGGCGTAAATTCTGAGATTGCTCAAATAAGTGACGCAAGAAAAAAGTTTTTGCCTTCACAACTATATCAGGGCGTAAAGGTAGTTGTAAAAATTCCAGAAGATGTAATCAATGAGAGATTCAGTTTAAAATCAAGAGAAGGAGTTGCGCATCTTTTTGCAGGTGATGTCTCACTAAATCACATAGGTGGAGGCTTCGTTTACACTAATCTTGATACTTTGTCAGTAGGTGCTGTGTATCATTTTGATTCATTATTGGAAAATCCAGTAGAGCCTTACACGCTTGTTGATGCAATGCTGAAAAATCCAATGATATGCGAATTCATAAAAGATGATGTTCCATCAAGAAGAAAAATAGACAAAAATCTTCCTCAAGAAGAACAACTAAGAATTCGTTTTGCAATAACAAAATTGATCAAGTCATGGAATGAGCTTAGAGAATCATATTTTTCTAAAGGTAAAAGAGATGAGCGTGTAAAAAGTGGTAAATATCAATCAGTTGAGGAGATCAAAGAAAAACTAGATTCAATTAGAGAACAATTAACTCAAAAGTATGGCGTAATCTTTGTAACTGATTATGTTGAAGCCGAATACAGTGCCAAGCTAATCCCAGATGGAAAGCGCTGCAGAATGTCAAAGCCGTACCACAGAAATATCTTGTTTGTGGGCGACGCTGCTGGTAGAGGAATCTTTGTTGGTCCAAGAATTGAAGGGATAAATGTCGGAATCGATGATGCTGTAAGGGCTGCCAACTCTATTTCAAGAGCCATTGACAAAAACAACTTTAGTTCAGATTATCTTGGTGAATATTATTCATCATCAGTAGAAGAAAGCCCGTATACTAAAGATATGAAGCAAATAGACAAAGATTATCTGAAAATATTTCTTGATGCCTCAAAGGATGTTCCAAAAGATATCATCTCAGCACGATATAGCACAGTTCTAAAACTAATGTCAAGTGATACAATTAGGAGCGTTGCAATAAAATTTGCCAACATTTTAGGATATGAAAGACTTCTTCCAATGGTCGAATCTGAAGATACTTACGTTAAAGTACCAATTGAAATTGCAGAAAGACTAGGAAAAACAGTTTCAAAAACCTATGAACCAACAATTCCTTCAATTGCAGAGAGGATTGCAAAACTAAAGTTCAATGATGATAGCAATCCTCACATAAAGGTGTTAAAACCACAAAGTGAGTTTATGAAAAAGTTAGTCACTTTATGTCCAACAAAATGTTATAGTTTAGAAAATGATAATGTGATACTTCAACATGAAGGCTGTATTGAGTGTGGTACCTGCTCTCAGGAAACTGATTGGAAGCACACACGTGGAGAAAAAGGAATAGTTTACCAGTACGGCTAGTTTATAAAAAATGTCAGTTAGTATTTTCTACGACGATTTCGTCTTTTTTCTCATTTAGATTCTTTAGTTCTGTATAAGCTTGTCTGATTTTTTCATAAAAATCATCCATTCTTGGAGGAGTCAATGAAAATGCGATGAAAAAATCTTCGGCTTCTCTGATGTATCGTTTGACCTTTTCATGGTAAGGAATTTTGCTGATAAATCTCATGTTGTTGATTCTATCTGCAAGCTTTATGACCTTTACATCATAGTCTGATTTTGCCAAAGTTCCACAGTATTGACGAAATCTTTCGTCTTCACGTTCTTCATCTGTATTTCCTGAAAAAGAATCCAAGGGTTTTACTTTGAGAGTTGTGGCAACCTTGTACACATAGTCGCCAAACCTGTGAATAAAATATGCGTCAGAACCATAAGATTTTGATGCATATGGATCAAGAATCTTGTCATTGTCTTCCATTACGTCATGTAAAATCGAAGATACTATCTGAAGAGTTGTTAATGGTTTATTTGCTGACAAGTAATGTCTTATCACATCTATAGTAACTGGCCATATGTGAGACTCTAAAAATGGCGATACGCCATCTTCTCTTTTAACATCTGAATGAACCTCTTCGGCCATACTTAACGCTCCCTCAACAAAACTATCAACCCTAAGTTTGGCTTCGTTTTCTATTACTGAGATCAGGTCTTTTTTTGATGCAAATTGAACTGCCATCTCATTACTTATTACGCTACTCTAATTCAAAAAGATGATCATTCCAAAAATAGTTAGTCTTATTGTTCATAGAGTGAAGGAGGATCTTTGAAAAGAAACTTGACCTGCCTTAAAGTAACTTCATTTAGATTCATTAGTAAATCCTTCATTTTGTCTGATAAGTCCTGAGAATAAAAACCAAGTTGTAAATGACGTTGGTCAATAGCTAACAGATGAAATTTTAGCAACAGTAGTTCAAATGATTGGTCTGAACTCAATAATGAAACTATTTTTTCTAAAGCATCATAATCGTCTATTCCCAACTATATAAGATACTCAGCATAAACAATAAGTGTTCTGGAATCATTTTAAAAGTTCTAAAACTTTTTCTGGCAAAGTCTTATAGTCTGCGTCAGGTTCTGTTACAACATATAAAATATCCTCTCCTACTGGAAAGCTCATTGCGATTGCTCTTTCTCGTAATGCCATTGCAAACTTGACTTTACCGAGCTGCTTATCAAATTCTTGTCTCATCTTGACCCTTAATGCCAGCTCCATATACAACATCTCATCATCTTTTTGACTTTCTAATGGTTCTATTCCTTCTTTCATACCACCAGCAACCAGTCTTCCTCTTGGATTTATCACGCCTGCAAATCTTATTTTGGAATCAATTTCTTTGATATCAGCACATAATTTGAAATAATCACGAATTATACTTGACATTTCTATAATACTATACAACATATTACTAAAAAAAGTTGATGTTGACAATTTCTGCCAATCTGCACCGGTTACTGACAATCAAAGGATCAATCAAAACGCAAACAATAAGTTTTTCAATTAGTTGAATAAATGTAAAATTCTCAATGTCAAAAGCAAAATCGGTTTATGTTTTGTCTAAAGGTGCTCTAACAAAATTACGTAACAAAGGCGTCAAAAACTGCGCTAGATGTTCTAAAATATTTCAAACAAATAATGTTGTTGCAAGTTCTACTACTAACATATTATTCTGCTACGACTGTGCTTCTGCAATCAATTTGGTTTCTGGAAAAATTGACGAAGACTTTGAATTAGGCAAATTTATACCAGGATATTTTGAAAATATAGACTCGATTACAAGAGCTATTAGAATTGATTTTGATACAACACAGCTTGCGCTTCAAATAATCAAAAAAGCATTACAAAGCCACCCCTTACCTTCAAAAAATCCACTAGGTTTTGCTTCAGCTGCAATCTATTATGCATGCAAATTAAACAAATATGAAATAGATAAAATAGTAAAACAATTTCCTGTATCAGAACGGGTTTTAATAAAAAATTATTCAAAGTTGCAACATTGTCTTACGCCTATTCCACTTATAGAAGGGAACTAAATTGGCAATGACTTGCAGAAATCTTTGTTATAGATACAAAGCAACAAAGCCTGCAAACATAGGAAGATACATTTCGGGTCAAAAACGATGCAATTTTTGTGACGTTTTCATCAACTGGGATGGATTTTGGTGTCCTTGCTGCCACTATAGATTGAGATTAGGTCCTCGTAATTCAAAAGATAAACAAAAGATCTTGGAAATTTCTACACAAAGAAAAAGAATTAGCAAAAATGTACGTTATTTACGAATCTGATAATATACATGCTAGTTCTAGTTCTATTGAAATTTCCATTGTTCAAATCTCTTTTGG
>VHBM01000031.1 GCA_016871975.1 Nitrososphaerota archaeon
ACTTTTACAAAAAATTGCAAAAACAGCAATGCAAACAAAACTTGTCAGAAAAGATTCCAGTCATCTATCTGATCTAGTTGTAAAAGCTGTACTATCTGTTGCTGAAAAAGATGGTGAAGAATATCATGTTGATGAAGATGATATTAAAGTAGAAAAGAAAGCTGGAGGATCAATTAAAGACTCATTATTAATTGAAGGAATAGTTCTTGATAAAGAAGTAGTTCATGCAGGAATGCCAAAAAAAGCCGTTGACGCAAAAATTGCACTTGTAAACACCGCACTTGAAATTAATAAAACAGAAACTGATGCTAAAATTAACATCTCAAACCCACAGCAATTGAAAACATTCCTAGATGAAGAAAATAGAATGCTAAAAACCATGGTTGATAAAGTTGTTGCATCAGGCGCTACTGTTCTCATCTGCCAAAAGGGCGTTGATGATATGGTACAACACTACCTTGCAAAAGCAGGAATACTAACAGTAAGACGAGTAAAAGAAAGTGATATGACAAAACTTGCAAAAGCAACAGGTGGTAGGATTACAACAAATCTTGATGATCTGTTTGAAAAAGATCTTGGTGCTGCCCAACTAGTTGAAGAAAGAAAAATTGAAGAGGATAGATGGGTTTTCATTGAAGGATGCAGACATCCAAAATCAGTCTCTCTTTTACTACGTGGTGGTTCACAAAGAGTTGTTGATGAAGTAGAAAGATCAGTTCATGATTCTATAATGGTTGTAAAAGACGTAATGGAGATGCCTTCTATAGTTGCAGGCGGTGGTGCACCTGAAACTTATACTGCAACAAAACTAAGAACATGGTCAAAGACATTAGAAGGCCGTGAACAGTTAGCAGCTGAAAAATTTGCAGAGGCTCTAGAATCTATCCCACTTACACTAGCTGAAAATGCAGGAATGGATCCAATTGATACACTCACAAACCTTCGCTCAAAGCAGCTAAAAGGCGAGAAATGGATAGGCGTTGATGTCATGAAAGCAAAAGTTGCAAACATGAAATCAAGTGATATAATTGAACCTTTAGCTGTTAAACAACAAATTGTATCTGCCGCTACTGAGGCAGCATGTATGATACTAAGAATTGATGATGTAATAGCTACATCCAAAGCTGCTGGCCCACCACATGGTGGTGAGGGCGGTATGCCTCCTGGCGGTATGCCCGGCATGGGAATGGGCGGCATGGGTGGTATGGGTGGCATGCCAGACATGGGCGGCATGGACATGTAGACATTGGCTAAGAAGAAATTTTTCTATAAAAAAATCAAACAAACAGATTCTCAAAAAGATGAGACTACAAAGCCTTCAACTAGCGACAATGAGAAAAACATTCCAAAACAAAAACTAACAACCGAAAAAGGCTCTAAAATTCTTAGCGGGATAAAATATGTCTACATAACTGTTTTTTTTGCACTGTTAGCGGGATTTTTCAGTCCACTTATTACAGGTCAAAGTTTTGATCTTGTGATAATTGGAGTCATAATTCTATTTGTGGGACTAGGAGGTGCAATTCTAGTCTATAAAGCAGCTACATCAGAAAAACATAGAATGATCTATCTTGGAAGCGGTTTTGCATTAATCATAATATCATTAATCTTCATTTATGATATAATGGGAAAGCCATTGCTAACTTTCTAGACATCAAAATAAAGATAAAACTCGTGAGGATGTGGCCTTAATGAAATCTCACGTTGATCTTTTCTTTCTAACTCAATTATCTTATCTATAACATCATTACTAAAAATCGGATTGAGAAACTTTCTATCACTTTCAAGTTCATCAAGTGCTTCCCCTAAAGTAGACGGAAGAACTCCTATGCCCCTCTTCTTTCGTTCTGCTTTTGTCATCTTGTAAATATCTTCATGAATCTGCTCACCGGGCTCTAACTTTTTCTTAATTCCATCAAGACCTGCAGCTAATACTGCTGCAAAAACAAGATATGGATTTGATGAAGGATCTGGGGCTCTAAACTCTAGTCTTTTTAGATATGAATATTTTGTGCCTTTGAAATGTTGAGGCATTCTAACTATTGCAGATCTATTACTTGCACTCCATGCTATGTAAGTAGGAGCTTCATAACCTGGTACAAGTCTGTGGTATGAATTAGTAGTAGGATTTGTGATAGCAGAAAGAGCCTTTGCGTGATTAATTATACCGCCACAAAAATATCTCCCAACTTGACTAAGCTCATCCTTATCATTTTCATCAAAGAATGCATTTTTCTCATCCTTCCATAGACTAACATTGGTATGCATTCCAGAACCCGCATCCATAGAAATCGGCTTTGGCATCATTGTGGCAACTTTGTGGAACTTTTGTGCTATGTTTCGTACTACAAACTTGTAGGTTTGCGTTGCATCTCCAGCATTTGTTAGAAAATCATACTTTATGTCAATCTCACACTGGCCAGCAGTTGCAACTTCATGATGATGATTATCACATAAAATCCCAAAAGATTCGTTTAACACATCTACACATTCATTACGAAATGGTGTCAAGGTATCAGAAGGAGTGCTTGGATAGTATCCTTCTTTAAGACCCATCGGATATCCAGTTCCCTCTTGGCTCCATGGTGCCTCTATTGATTCAATTGAATATGATTGACCCTTGTAAGGTGTTAATACATCCCAATGCACTTTATCAAAAACAAAAAACTCTACTTCAGGCCCCCAACAACTATCATCAAAACCTTGAGCCTTTAGATAACTCTCTGCCTTTTGTGCTATGCCTCTAGGATCTCTTTCTAATCTACCTCTTCCACCACCCCAATAAACATCACAGATAAGTCGTGCAGTTTTCTTTTCTGTCATCCATGGTATGGCAGCATAAGAGTTTGGATCTGGTTTGAGTATAAGATCAGAGTCATCAATGGTAGTAAAACCTACAATTGATGAACCATCAAGTTTTGGCAGCCCATCTTGCATCTGTTCTGGCGTGAACATATCTGCAGATATTGTAGTATGATGAAATCTACCAAGCAAGCTAGAAAACTGCAGATCTATAAACTTGATCTGTTCATGTTTTATTTTTGAAAAAACTTCATCAGGAGAATATGTTATTTTTGTATCCTTTCCACCAATCACTTTATATGGCAATTTTGTATTCCAGCTAACACAAATAGTTCCACCATTTAAGGTTGTTGATGTTTGATGCAAGAAACAGAAATTGATGTAAACTCATTGTATGCCGCTTTATTACGCGAAACTGAAAACGATACAATACAAGAAGTTTCTCCAGATCTTTACATCTTGATTTCTAATTTCATTAGCAAACTAAAAAGTGAGGGATATGATGGAGTTGAATCAAAAATAAAAGATACATTAATTCTAATCATCACAGACATTGTTTCACTTTTTTTAAAAATTAGACTTGAAAAAGCAGCGAATACAACTTATACCAATCTAATGAACGAAGAAAAATTTATTTTAGACGCACAAGCTGAAATGGAAGAAAGAAAAGAAACAATCCTTTCTGGATTATTAAATGGAAAATCTAAACTCCTAGAATCAATATCACAAAAGCACAAAACAAAACCAATTGTAGTACGTTTTCTAAAAGAGATTGATCAAATAGTTGGTGCTGATCTAGAGAAATATGGTCCTTTTAAGGTAGAAGATATCGCGACGATTCCTTATGAGAATGCACAAGCGCTCATAACAAAAAATGCTGTAGCAAAAATTCATTGGGCAGACTAGAAATCACACCTAGAACCAGTGTAAATAATGTCCCATCTTGATATCGATGTAGTTGATTTTCTTTTAATAACAATATATCCAGTAATAGGGCTCTTTATAGCAGAGACAATCAGCAGAAAACTCAAGATCCCTTCTTGGTTGAAACTAATCACACAAGGAATCATTTCAGTAGCATTTGCAATAGCATACATCACAGTAATCACCGCACATTGGCTTACATCGATTGTCTTGTTTGCACTAGCTATAACGCTTTTTTATCAAGCACGACGTGCAAAAACTCATCCGAACAAATCAGTATACTGACCCTATCTAAATCTGCCAAACATTTTTTTAAAAAAACCTGAACTATTCTTGTCTCGAATTACTCTTCTTTCTCCAAACCTCTTAACTCTAAGATGAGATAATTTGACACATCTATGTTCCTCAGGCAGTCTATGTTCAGCACAAAAAGGATCTTTACAATAATTACACTCAAAAGGCATATCTTGCATTTCTCCACAATACGCGCATTTTGCGGCATTCATGAAAAAAACTAACTTCATTTCTTTAATAAATCATAGTTAAAAAAACAAATTTTGTAAACGTATAACTCTCTGAGCACTAAAATATATTTACAGTACAAAGCAGCTTGTAATAGATTCTCATGATTGAGGGAAAGGTTGCAATAGTTACAGGTGCAAGCAGTGGAATTGGTTATGCTACTGCAATCGCTCTCTCAAAAAGTGGTGCTAAGGTTGCAATTGGGGCAAGACGAACAGAGTTATTAGATAAACTTCAAAACGAAATCATAAAAAGTGGTGGAGATGTTTTTTCACAAAAACTAGATGTAACACAAAAGTCGGATTGTGATTCATTTGTGAAAGCCACAGTAAAAAAATATGGTACAATAGATATTTTGGTAAATAACGCAGGTCTGATGCCTCTAAGTTTTGTAAAAAAGCTGAAAATCGATGAATGGGATAAAATGATTGATGTTAACATTAAAGGCGTGTTGTATTGTACGGCTGCAGTACTGCCATACATGTTAGAAAAACAATCAGGCCACATAATCAACATATCATCAGTAGCTGGAAGAATTGTTTTCCCAGCAGGAAGTGTCTATTGTGCAACAAAACATGCTGTAACTGCATTTAGTGAAGGACTACGACAAGAACTAAGCCCACGATCAAATATCAGAATCACAACAATTGAGCCAGGTGTAGTTGCAACAGAGCTTACAAATACGATAACTGATGATTCATTAAAAGGATTTGTTGAAAATACAAAAAAAATGGGAGCACTAAAAGCAGAAGATATTGCAAACGCCATCTTATTTGCAGTACAGGCTCCAAATCACGTAAATGTAAATGAAGTCTTGATAAGACCAACTTCTCAAGAAAGATAATTTGTTTGATCAATCTATTCATATTTTATTCTAGGTGCAGCTGAAAAGTCCGACAACACAACATAGGCACGAAAAAGAAAAATTCGAATCAGACAGATTAGAAAAGTGGCTATGACTTCTTTTCTTTTTCTTTTGTCATATGTTCTAAAAGAGCTTTAATTTCTACATTAAGATCATCGATATTTTTTGTAGTGTTAAATCTCTCAGGAAGGCCTCGCTTAAGATCTTCATCTTCTAACTCAACTCTTCTTTTTTGCTGACAATCTAAATGGTCTTCATCAGATGCTGAAATCTTGTGACAAATAGAACAAACCTTCAATGCAATAGTTGATTGATCCGACGATTTAATAATTTCACTTCTTGCTTGAACATTTGAGGGGCCGTCGTCTAGTTTGGCTTATGATGCCAGCCTGGGGTGCTGGAGGTCGCAGGTTCAAATCCTGCCGGTCCCATTAATTGCCAACAGATTCTTTATTCGAAATTTTTTGCTCTTATAACTTTAAAATAGTTAAAATCTTTTCAAAATTTTGTTGGCTCTGTTCTTGTTTATACAATCTTAAAGTCTTGATAATCTTATTTTTTGAAGGTAATCTGTATATTCTTCTAACAATCTTTGATATTCCAGAGCCAATACAAATCGCTTGAGTAGCAGACGTAACATTAGAAACTCTCCTCTGCGTACTGGCACTCTCAAAGTCAATTACAGTTGTTTTTGATTTTCCGACGACTACGTGTTTTGAAATATTGCTTAATTCTCCATGATCCAGACCAACAGAGTCAAGACGATAACAATCCTCTAAAATCTTTTTTACTATTGATTTTAGTAGTTTGGCATCTTTCTTGCTCTTTAATCCACTTACCCACTCACTAATTTTTTTACCGGCCAAGTATTCCATTATCATAAAATTTCTACTCCTTGTTACTAGCAGGGGTCCAACATCTACATAATTTGCAATTTTCAGAAATTCTGCCTCTATTCCCATATCGGTTCTTGATGCATCAGTCCTACGAATTTTTACTGCAACAAGTTTATTTTTCATTTTAGCTAAAACAACAACCCCAACATACCCTTTACCTAAAATGTTCAAGTTACCAATTTTTGATTGTCCTTGAAAAGATATACTCTGTATGCCAAGTTTTTTTAATTCAATAATCCTTGCTTTGATTTGTTTTTTGGTTGCTTTTGGATATCCAATTATCATAGAATAAGGTTCTTGAGATAATCTGTCAAGTGGATGAAAATATTGCATTATCTGTCGTGACAAGTTCTGTTAACGCCTCTCTAATGAATTTACTTGTCACTTTACTCGCAGGAAATATTTTGAATCCTTTTTTAAAATCAGGCTTGAGTCCTTTTGGTATACCTGTTTTATCTAAATGATTTTTTAGTAAATCTTGTAAAAACAATCGTGCATCATTATGATTGCGATTTTGTAGTGAGTGAATTCTTCCATCAGCATTTATCCACATGGTTCTACTTTTCTTTACGTTTTTTGCTATGAATACACCGGAATCTGTCTTGCTGTAAAAATCAGGTCCTTCTCTAGTATGTAATTCAGAAATTCTAGTCGATTGTAGTAAAAAGAGTAATGCAGCATTACTCTTTTCATCTATTATTGCTGATCTTCTTAGTACATCAAACTCCTCTACCTGCATTTGTGTTACAAGTGAATTAGCAGCACGTTTTATCTGCCCCCAAATAATATCAGGACTCCTAGGTTTAAAGCTAAATGTGACAACAAGAACATTTTCTAGATTTTTCCTTGATACTTTTGAATTTCTTTTAGGCCTAAAATAAGAAAGTGATGGTTTTTTCAAAAAAGATCTACATGCAAGAACAAATTTTCCAACACTCTCAACTGAAATCGCAGCAGCTAAATTTCTAGTATCATCTATAGGATCCATAATAACTACAGCAGTATCAAACTCTTTAGACGCATTACCTATGATCTGGTTTGGTTTTAAATTTGCAAAAGCATTGATTGCATCTTTACAAGTACCATAATTCCAAATTAATACTTCAACAACATATCCGCTAAATCCCTGTTTTGCAATTTCAGCCCCATAGACTCCTACAGTTTTAAGAAATACCTTAAGCAGTCTAACCTCATCTTTCATCGCACTTGTTAGAGATCCAAGCATAAACTGTGTATGAAAGGGGGATCTGTCAGCAGCACTTTTCCACCGTCCTTTCTCGATATCATAACATGGTACTACATTGACCTTTGTTCCCTCAATTTTTGCTTCCACATAGGGATGATCTGAGTATCTAACATATGGATGAAATTTTCTTAGCGAATCAAATCCAATTTTTTTTGCAAGCTCAACAAACCTCTCCTCAGAAACTGATTTTTCAAATTTAATGAATATATCAATATCAGCTTTGTCTGGCAACCATGTACC
Source organism: Nitrososphaerota archaeon (assembly GCA_016871975.1). Classification (GTDB taxonomy): domain Archaea; phylum Thermoproteota; class Nitrososphaeria; order Nitrososphaerales; family Nitrosopumilaceae; genus VHBM01. The sequence goes on from VHBM01000031.1 coordinate 7,496, forward strand.
TTTTGAATATGAACCACCAAATACAACATTTACTATCTCTTGATATCTTGGTGTCTGTTCTTTTACTAATCCCAGAACGAGATTAGCGATTTTTTCTTTGTCTTGTTGTAATCTTGTGGATGGAATAACTATTCTTTTTGCATTGTCAAGAACCTGTTTCATTGCTCTGCTTTCACCACATACAAGTCAGAATATACAGATCCATTAGGAGTAAGAACACTTTTTTTTAGTTTGAGCTCATTAATTCTCTGAATCCCAAGTGATGAATCTTTGATTTTTATCAATTCATCTGTGATGTCATTAATCTTATTTTTAACTCTAAAGATAGTTACATGTGGTTGGAAAGGTTTGTCTGGCCTAAAACCAAGAGATGATAACACAGTAGTTACCTTTCTAGCAAGCTCAGTGAGATGTCTCGCCCCACTCTCATCAATACCTGCCCATATTATACGTGCAAATCGTGGTTTTGGAAACACGCCAATGCCTTGAAAACTAACATCAAAGGATTCAAACTCAATAGAACTTAATGCCCGTTGAATATTTTCTAACATATTATCTGACACTTCACCTAGAAACTGAAGAGTAAAATGCATGTTTTGTGTGTCGATTGGTTTTGCATCTATCTTTAAGCTAGATTGAATTTTTTTTATTGCTTCTAGGATCTCTTTGTTGCTAACTTCTACTGCAACAAAAGTTCGCATTACAAGTTTTAGATCATATCTTTATAATAATTTCCGGTACCTTCATAGAATAGCAAGCTGGGATAAATTGGATTGCCAAAGCTAATTGTTTGTCTAACTGGAATGCCAGGAGCAGGTAAATCTACTATAGCAGACGGTTTGAAATCTAAAGGATTTGATGTCATCAATATGGGCGATGTAGTAAGAGCAGAAGCAAAAAAAAGAAAACTAGAACCAACTGGAAAAAATCTAGGCAAACTGATGCTTGATCTACGAGAAAAAAATGGTCCTGGAGCAATAGCAGAGCTAATAACAGAACAGATAACAAAAACTAACTCTACTGTAATAGTCATAGATGGAATTAGATCAAATGCGGAGATCGACGTACTAAGAAAAACCGGCAAAGTAAAAATTCTTGCCATTCACGCATCGACAAATACACGCTTTAGTTTCTTAACAAAGCGAGGAAGATCTGACGATCCACAGAATCAAGAGGTCTTTAATGAAAGAGATGCAAGGGAAATCGGGGTTGGAGTAAGCAACTCCATTGCACTTGCAGATGAAAGCATCTCAAATAATAATATGACAATAAATGAGCTCATTAATGTAGCATACAAAATTATCAAAGGTTGGGTAAACTGAATATCCCAAATATCTCATGTAAGATTAATGCATATTGCCAAGTTAATCCATCAGAAGATCCACAAAAGGTCGAACGCGCAGTTTCAAACATCCTTTCTAACATAGATATACACGTAAAAGATGATTCACTAAAAGCAACTTCAACAACACTTGAAAGTTTACTTCACATTCATGAAAAAATTCATTCTCGTAATACCCAAAAAGTTTACGGACGCAATCTGAGAAGAAATCTGGTTGATGATTCCACATGGTTCTATTTGAATAAGCAAGCTGCATTTGTTGATGTAGTTACACTATGTGAGAATGCAGACGAGTCTCCTCTTGGCCCTATCAAGATAATCTTGCAATCCAAACACATTGAGAACATAATAGAGTGGCTTGTCTCAAACTCGCAATAACCTAATTTTCATTCCCTAGTCAGCTTTTTTCCTTATTTACTCAATTGATTTGAATTTCCCAATTTTTATTATTAATAAGAAACTCGGAAGAATTGAAACTAAAACTAGCCTTAATTTTTTCAGTAATAGTAGTAGGTTTCATTTTTTTAGCACCCGATCCATTTAATCCATTAAAAGATAAGGTTGCTGTCATCGATAAAGTAGGACAGAATATTGATGGGCTAAAGAATGGTATTGATAGTACAATCGATAACATTGGAGAAAAATTTGATAATGTCAAAGATAGTGCCTTAACTGAAACCACAGAAGAGCCAGAAATCATTAATGACGGTCTTTCAGCTAAAGAACAATTACAATCAAAACTTCTTAAAACATTACAGCTAACAACCACACAGGAAGATAACGGTGATGTTAAGGTACAATACTCTGATAACTCAGGAAATACAATCTCTGTCAAGTTTACATTGAAAAATTCTGAAAGAGAACTATTCTCTGGCACATTTTATGCATCAAATTTTGAAACATCGATCGCAGACATATCAAATACAGATCATATAATAGAAATGGTTGTCGAACACAAAGAATTTGGCACCATCACATCTTCAGTTTACAAACCAGCAGGAAATCTGAATACCATGATAAATGGCGTCTTTATGACATCCTAGTTTAATTTAGAAATCATCTCAGTAAGTTTGGGAATAATATTAGAAGAAGTACCTCTAATTGTCAAATCCATATCAACTGACATTACTGTATCTTCTGGATTAATCTCAACTAAAGCAGCACTGTTTTGTTTAGCATATAACGGCAAAGTATTTGCAGGAGATACCAAAAGCGATGTTCCTGCTATTATCATGATATCACAAGAATTTGCATATGATATAGCCTCACCCCACACATCCTGAGGTAAGGGTTCACCAAACCACACTACATCGGGTCTTAGAATTTTTCCACATTTACAGAGAGGAGGAAGTTTATCAAAGCTAGAAACAATATGGTCTTGAAAACTACAGACAGTGCACTTTATTCTGATAATGCTACCATGCAGCTCCAAGACTTTGGTACTTCCAGCTCTCTGATGTAATCCATCAATATTCTGAGTTAAAACAACAACTTCCTTACATCGCTCAAGCTCAGCAATGGCTCTATGACCCAAATTTGGTTGTGCAGCAATAATATTTTTTCTTCTGTCTTCATACCACTCCCACACTAATTTAGGATTCTCATAAAATGCATCAATGGTAGCAATCTTCATTGGATCATAATTTCGCCATAATCCATCTCTTCCTCTAAATGTAGGAATACCGCTTTCTTGAGACATTCCTGCACCAGTAACAAACACAATTTTTTTTGCAGCTTTTAATCTATTTAAAATAGGTTCAAACATTTTATTTTGTTTTTATTTTATTTCGATTTCTAAAAGATCTCTTGCAGCTATTACAGAATTATGTATCGCTTTTGCTTCTACCAACAACTCGTTCTCATCTCTATATCTAGCTGAAAAATGTGTTAGAATCAAGTTCTCTACACCTGCATTTTTTGCAAGCATCGCAGCTTCTTTTGCAGTAGAATGACACGTTTCAATTGCTTTTTCTCTTAACTCATCTGAAAATGTAGAATCAAAGCTAAGATAATCACAATTTTTAAAAAAAGATTCTAGTCTCTTTGTTGGTCTAGTATCTCCCGATATCCCTATTTTCTTTCCACGACGTTTTTCACCCATTACATCAGACGGCTTGATTGTTTTATTTCCAATTTTTATCTCATAATCCATCTGAAGATCGTGCCATAGCTTACCTTCAGGAACTCCTATTGCCTTTGCTTTTTCTGGATAAAATTTACCAGGCTTATCTTTTTCTTGAAATAAATACGAAAATGCAGGAATAAAATGATCGGCTTTACAAGCATGGATAAAGTAGGTTTTATCCTCTAAGACGAGTCCTTCTTCTATAGTTGATATAATCACTGGAAACGACAAACCAAAATTCAGAATTTTGATATTCGAAGCAATAAACTCCTCTATCCCATCTGGACCGTAAATTTCAACAACTTCTAATCTGTTTTGTAATGTCATTGTCTGCAATAATCCAAGTATGCCAATGCAATGATCGCCATGAAGATGTGTAACAAAGATCCTCATTTTCTTATTCCATCCTAACCCACATCTCAGATACGAGATCTGTGCACCTTCTCCTGCATCAAACATCAAAACTTCCCCATCTCTTTCTAAACAAATACACGTTAAACCACGTTCAGAAGTTGGCTGAGCAGCAGATGTTCCCAAAAATATTAACTTCATCTTACAACAAATTTCCTATCTATGAGATGGCATTTACAATAATTTTAGATGAATCTACAACAGCAGTTTTTCTAGGAATTGTATTAGTGCTAATAATCTTTGATACACCTGCCAGCCTAATCTTTTTCTCCGCATCATTGATCAATAATGCATGAGTACATGCAACATAAACCCGTCCACAATTTTGCTTTTTTAAGAATTCTACCGCCTTGATTATACTCCCACCAGTACTGATCATATCATCTACTATTATCATGTCTCTTCCTCTAACATTTCGTAGACTGGAAGACTTGATCTCGATTTTACCTGTTTTTCTATCACGTCTTTTTAGTAAGGCAGTATAATCTAGGTTGAGAAGTTTTGCAAACTCTCTTGCCCTAGAAACTCCACCAAAGTCAGGTGAAACAACTAGCGGATTATTTAGATTCAATCTCGAAAAATATTTTGCAAGTTCTGGTACTGCAGAAATACTCTTAACAGGAATTTTAAAATGTTTTAGAGCGATTTTACTATGTACATCAACAACAACAATTTTTGCTGCTCCAACTGCCTTGAACAACTTGGCTACGGTCTTCATTGTTATAATCTCACCTGGCAAAAACTCTCTATCTTGCCTCGCGTAGCCAAAATATGGAATAACAGCTATTATCTTTGACGAGTATTCCCTTGCCTTTGAAATAAGTGCAAGCGCTTGAATCAGATTTGAATCAACAGGTGGATAAGTTGATTGGACAACAATTATTCTGTCCCTTGGCTTTCCGTAAATTGTAACTTTAGATTCTCCATCAGGAAATACTTTAAGTTCTGATTTAAGATATTTAGCTCTTAATCTTTTTGCAATTTTCTTTGCTAGTCCTTGAGAGGCAGTTCCACCTATAACTGTAGTAAACATCAAGTCAACGAACAAAAAGACACTCTTAAGTTTTGATATAATTAGAAAATCTCTGTTGTTTAAACTAGGCAACTAATTTTTTCTTGGCGTCCATTCTTGTTATAATGGTACAAATCCCCACTATTGCCACAGCTATGAGCTGTATGATAATCCAGTCATTGCCTTGAAATGAAAGCAGCTCTACTACAAAGGGTGTTAAAAGTGGAAAACTAGTTGTCCCACCAAGTAAAATATCATAAGATACATGTGCAAGCACTGTTGCAAAAGCTATGCCAGCTAACCTGTAATCACGTTTTCCAAAAATCAATAACAAGACAAACGATGCTAAAAAACCAAACGAAATAGAATGCGCCATTCGTGGCACCATTTCTAGATCAAAGAACTGAATTAGATGGTCAGAGTCTAAAATTATTGGAAAAATACCTCCTAACACAAAATATCTAAGACTAAGGCTTAATGCAGAAACCATCAATCCCCATATAATATGACCAACTATGTGTTCTACACTAATACCGCTGACCTCTAGAGGATTGCCAACAACATAGGTTACTGTAGGAGGTAAAAACACACCAATTATAGAAAATAAAAATGCTAATGCACCATATACAGCAGATGACCCAATAATGAATGCTAGGAATTTTTGCATGAATGCCAAAGATGATAGATACTCAAAATTTGACTGTTGCGATTTATTCGTACTAACAATCAATCTGAATAACATCGATAACCAAGCAAAAATGGCGTTGATTCATAAATACCAATTATTACATTATACACTACTATAGTGAGAATATGCTAAAAGAGGTAGTAAATACCAAAGAACGATGTCCACGCTGTGGAAGGGGTAAGCTTGTAACCGATACTGAATCGGGTGAATTGTTCTGCTCAAAATGCGGTTTTGTCGCAACTGAGAGAGTAGAAGAATCAGGTCC
>VHBM01000032.1 GCA_016871975.1 Nitrososphaerota archaeon
CACAGATACTCTATTTTTGATTCACAAAAAGCCTTTGATCATGCACACAGCGGCGAGAGTGCGATGAAGATAATTATCACAAACTGAGAAAGGCTTAAGAAAGGTAAAAATTTCCAATTCACAAAGAAGCAAAATGGACTGGGGACTAAAAAACAGGCTTGCAAGAATAATCAATCCAATTAATGGCAAAGCTGTAATGCTGGCAGTTGATCATGGATATTTCCTAGGCCCAACAGAATCCCTTGAGGTCCCACGAAAGACAGTAAGACCATTGCTAAAGTATTGTGACTCGTTAATGCTTACAAGAGGAGTTTTGCGAACATCAGTTGATGCAAACTTTCCAGTGCCTATAGTGCTACGAGTGTCTGGTGGAAGCAGCATAATTGGCGAAGACCTCTCAAATGAAAAAATTACAACCAGTGTAAAAGAGGCAATCAGGCTAAACGCAAGCGCGCTAGCAATGTCAATTTTTGTTGGAGCAAAATATGAGCATAACAGTCTTGTTAATCTTGGCAATCTAGTAAATGATGCAGAAGAAGTAGGACTACCAGTTCTTGCAGTCACTGCAGTTGGAAAAGAGCTTGAAAAGCGTGATGCAAGATATCTCTCATTATCATGTAGAATTGCTGCAGAGTTTGGCGCACACATGGTAAAGACATACTATTGTGAAAACTTTGAAAAAGTTGTAAGTACATGTCCTGTTCCTGTAATTATTGCAGGTGGGCCAAAGCTTGAGGAAAGAAAAGCACTAGAGCTAACATTCAATGCAATAAAGTCAGGTGCTGCAGGAGTTGACATGGGACGAAACATTTGGCAATCAAAATATCCAGTACCAATGATTAGAGCAGTTCGTGCCATAGTTCATGGAAACTCTAACGTTGAACAAGCATACGAATTGTTCAAAAAACTATGTTCTGAAAGACCAGCACCACAAACCACACCTTCACAACAACCAAGACCGCCACAACAAAAACCAACATCACAACCAAAACAAAACACTCAGCAAAGACCCCAACAAAAGCCACAAAAGCAAGTCCAGCAAAAAATCAAGCCAAAAATCCAGACAAAGTAACTAGTCTTTTATCTTTGATAGATGGATGTGGACAATCTTCCACGTAGGTCTTTTTACTAAAACAAAGGTTGCCCTTCCATTAATTGAGATGTGCTCGCCTGTGAATGCCTTGTTATCAACTAGCATTCCTTTCTGATTTAGCTCAAATGCTGCAACTGCAGTATCATCAAAGACACTAATCTTTGGATTTGTAATTTTATAATCATAGTCTGATATGCTAACAAAGCGCAGCTCTTCAAGCATTACAGTTGTTGCAAAATCTTTTAGATCATATGGAGGAACATCGCTAAAGCTTGAAAAGCTAGAATCGTTTAGCTGAATCTCTTTTAGTTTTGTCAGGTCCTTTGTTTTTCCTGCATCAAAAAATGTTTCAATAACTTTGATAATCTCTTCTCTATCTGACAAAGTGACTCTGTCAAGTCTCGCAATATTTATAAATTAAACACGACCGCATAAGATGGCTGAATATGGCTAAACAAAACTCAACTAGCACTCTGGGTATTCTATCGCTAGTTGACCTGCTACTGTAAACTAGTTAGTCTAGTTTTCATAATCAAACTCAATAGAATGTGTGAATGGTGAAAAAAAATATGGAAAATATGTCTGGCGCTAGGGCGCTAATGAAGGCCTTGGAAAAAGAAGGCGTAAAGGAAGTCTTTGGATTACCTGGTGGTGCAAACCTACCGATGTATGATGAGCTTTACAAAAGCAACATACGTCATATTTTGGTAAGACATGAACAGTCAGCTGCCCACATGGCAGATGGTTTTGGACGGGTTAGCAGAAAGGCAGGTGTATGTTTTGCAACATCAGGTCCTGGGGCAACAAATATTGTAACAGGTCTTGCAACAGCGCAAGCTGACTCTTCACCAATGATTGCAGTGACAGGACAGGTTCCTGTAAAAATGATTGGACGTGATGCGTTTCAAGAAAGCGATATTATTGGAATATCAAACCCTGTTGTAAAATATGCATTTCAGCCACGTGAGGCAGGCGAAATTCCCGAAGTTGTAAAAAAAGGATTTTACATTGCAGAGACTGGCAGACCTGGCGCTGTACTAATTGATGTGCCAAAAGATGTGCAACAAAATGAGGCAGAAATGGTATTTCCAGACGAGGTAAGAATACGTGGATATCATCCATGGACAGATCCCGATATTGTAGAAACAGAGCGTGCAATTGAGATGCTCTTGTCTGCACACAAGCCAATTATTTTGGCAGGTGGTGGCGTGATAATATCTGGAGCATTTTCTGAGCTCCAGTCAATAGCTGAGATGCTAATGATCCCAGTTGTTACTACATTCAAAGGAAAAGGTGCATTTCCAGAAAACCATGCATTATCACTTGGCCCAATTGGCATGCATGGACATGCAGAGGCAAACAAGCTAATGACAGAGGCTGACTGTGTTCTTGCTATTGGAACAAGATTCTCTGACAGATCCGTTGGAACATTTGAAGAGTTTGAAAAGAACTTGAAAATAATCCACATGGATGTAGATCCTGCCGAGATTGGAAAAAACCAGACAACCCACGTTGCAGTGGTAGGCGATGTCAAAGCATCACTTAGAATAATGATAAAATTGCTAATGAAAAGAGCACTAAAAAAATCAGATGATAATGTATGGATAAAACATGTAAACGAAGTTAGAGACTATTGGCGACAAAATCTAAAAATTCATCCAGGTGAGCTAAGTGCTGCAAGAATTTTGCGCAAGCTACGCGAAGTCTTGCCAAAAGAGGCAATAGTTACAACCGAAGTAGGACAGCACCAGATGTGGGCATCACTATTTTTTGATGTAATTCATCCTGGGACGTTTTTTAGCTCAACTGGCCTTGGGACAATGGGCTGGGGATTTCCAGCTGCAATTGGAGCCAAGACTGCAAGACCTGATCTTGCTGTAGTGGATATTGCAGGTGATGGAAGCTTTAACATGACAGAAAACTCGCTTGCAACATCAGTATTAGAAAATCTACCAGTGATTGTGTTTTTGGTAAACAACTATTCTCTTGGCATGGTAGCCCAGTGGCAGCGGACATTCTATGAGAGAAGGATGATTGGAGTTGACCAGAAAAATTGTCCAGACTATGTCAAGCTTGCAGAGTCGTATGGTGCACAGGGAATAAGGGCCCAGTCACTTGATGAGCTTGGTAAAGCCATAAAGGCTGGACTAAAAAGTGATGTTGCTACCGTAATTGATATTCCAATAGACCCAGAAGAAGACGTCTTGCCGTTTGTGGCCCCTGGAACGCCACTAAAGGACATGATACTACCGTCATAGTGATAGTGATGTGGGCAATATTGTCAATTCTTGTTGAAAACAAGCCAGGTGTGCTCTTTAAGGTCACAAACATGTTTAGATCACGAAATTTCAACATTGATAGCATCTCTGTAGGGATAACAGAAAATCCAGAATATTCACGCATGACTATCACAACATATGGTGATGAAAAGCAAATACAGCAAATAGTAAAGCAACTAGACAAGATGATTGATACTATAGAGGTAAAACGTCTTGATGAGCACAAAACAGTATACAGGGAGCTTGTATTGTTTAAGATCAAAGTAAGCAAAGCAGCAGATAGCATGGAGATAAACAAGCTTGCAAATGCATATGGCGCAAAGGTTCATGATGCAAAAAAAGAATCAATCATGGTAGAGCTAACCGCAACACCTGACCAGATTTCTGCATTTGAGGAACTAATACGACCATTTGGAATACTAGAAATTGCAAGAACGGGAATAGCTGCATTACAGAGGACTGGGGCATGAAAGTTAGAATATTTGACACAACACTAAGAGACGGGGAACAGACACCTGGTGTAGCACTAGCACCTGAGCAAAAGCTACTCATTGCAAAAAAGCTTGATGCGCTAGGTGTTGATGCAATCGAAGCTGGATTTCCTATAATATCTGATGGTGAAAGACAAGCAGTAAAATTAATTGCAAATGCAAACTTGAATGCAGAGATTTGCGGTCTTGCGCGAACAAGCAAAAAAGATATCGATGCAATAATTGATTCTGATCTAAGCTATGTCCACACATTTATTGCAACATCTGATATTCATTTACAGTACAAGCTAAAACTTTCAAGGGAGCAAGCATTAGAAAAAGCAATAGAGTCCGTCGAGTATGCAAAGTCACACGGACTACAAGTCGAGTTTTCTGCAGAGGATGCAACAAGAACTGACCGCGAGTTTCTAAAAAAAGTATATGGTGCAATAGCAAAGGCAAAAGCAGACAGGGTAAACATCCCAGATACAGTTGGCTATTCCACTCCACAGTATTTTGCTGAAATTACAAAGGATACTGTTGAGGTAACAAAGCTTCCAGTTAGTGTACACTGTCATAATGACTTTGGATTGGCAGTTGCAAACTCGATTTCAGGATTACAGGCAGGAGCACAATGCGCCCATGTCACAATAAATGGATTAGGTGAGCGTGCAGGAAATGCATCACTTGAGGAGCTAGTAATGGCACTCCAGTTCTTGCAGTTTGATAAAAAATGGGAGACAAATATCAACACAAAGCTACTCTATGAGACATCAAGATTTGTTTCAAATCTTGCAGGAATTGCAGTCCAGCCAAACAAGGCAATAGTTGGCGAAAATGCATTTGGCCACGAGTCAGGAATCCACACACATGGAATCTTGAGCAATCCGTTAACATACGAGCCTATCAGCCCTGAGCTTGTCGGCAGAACAAGATGGTTACAGGTAGGAAAGCATGCAGGAGTTCATGGAATGCTCGCAATGCTAGATGATTATGGAGTAAAGCCAAACGAGCAACAAACACGACAGATACTTGATAGAGTCAAGGCAATAGGCGACCAGGGAAAACATGTTACTGATGTAGAGTTGCTTTCAATTGCAAGTGAGGTAATGGGCGAGCGCGGACTAAAAAGAATAGTCCAGCTAACAGGATTTTCTGTATCTACAGGAATTGGCACAATGCCTTATGCATTTGTAAAAATAAACATCGATGGAAAAGACTATTTTGCAACAGACTACGGGGTAGGACCTGTTGATGCATCACTTAATGCAATCCAAAAGATAACAGGCAAAATATCCGAAGTCAGAGTAAAAGAGTACAGACTAGATTCTATCTCTGGCGGCTCTGATGCATTGTGTGAGGTAACAATAAAGCTTGAAGACGCATATGGCAACAAAGTTTCATCAAAGTCAATTGGCGAAGACATTGTAACAACAAGTGTGCAGGCAATGATTGATGGAATAAACCGAATAATGCTAAAGAAATCACTAAAGGAAAGCAAGGTAGGAAGTTAATCTTTAAACAAATTAACTATCCTTGGAATGTAAGATGTACCACATTTCACTAATAACAGGTGACGGTATTGGCCCTGAGCTATCAGAATCCGCAGTTTCTGTTTTAGAGGCAATTAATGACAAGCTTGGGCTAAAATTATCAGTAGAGACATTACTTGCTGGCGATTTTGCCCTCAAAAGATTAGGAAAGGCATTGCCTGATGAGACACTCGAGTCTGTAAAAAAATCAGATGCATGTCTTAAAGCACCAGTAGGGGAAAGCGCTGCAGATGTTATTGTAGTATTGCGAAGAATGCTTGATCTTTATGCAAACATTAGGCCTGCAAAGTCATATCCTAACATGCCAGCACTAAAAGAAAACATTGATCTTGTCATTGCACGGGAAAATACAGAGGACCTTTACACAGGAAAAGAGTTTGAAATTGAAAACGCTGCAGTGGCAATGAGGGTAATCTCAGATGCTGCGTCAAGAAGAATTGCAAAATACGCATTTTTGCTAGCAAAGCAAAGAAACCAGAAAAAAAAGGTAACATGTGTTCACAAGTCAAATGTAATGCGAAAAACTGATGGAATATTTGCTAAAGCATGTAGCGAGGTTGCAAAAAGCTATCCTGATATCAAATTTGAGCAAATGTATGTTGACGCGTGTGCGATGAATCTAATCAGGCAGCCTGAAGAGTTTGATGTTATAGTAACTACAAACTTGTTTGGTGATATTCTATCAGATGAGGCAGCTCAGGTAGTTGGAGGTCTTGGCATGGCACCTGCTGCAAACATTGGAGATAACTTTGCACTCTTTGAGCCAGTACATGGTGCCGCATTTGATATTGCAGGAAAACAGATCGCAAATCCATCGTCATTTGTATTATCGATTAAGATGATGCTTGACTGGCTTGGCGCAAAAAATAACGACAAAAAGTGCTTTGATGTTGCAAAAAAAGTAGAGTCTGCAGTCTATGATGTTGTAAAAACTGGTTCGAAAACTAAAGACATTGGTGGAAACAAGACAACTGCAGAGTTTACAGCAGAGATTCTAAGAAAACTGGTATAATCTTAAAATTATTTTCGCTTGATATCAGAAGCTGGTGGATTGCGCGACCAAAAAAACAGCATGAATCCTGCTGGGATCATAAACAATATAGCTGCAATCAATGTTGCCCAGTAAAATGTTGGATCTAGTCCTGGAATAAACGGACCTGGATACACTGCATAAAACCAAATAAACGCAATAAATCCAAGCAGAATTTTATTTTTCTTTAACACTCTAAAGATTCCAAGCTTTTTCCTGGCAAGAAAACATTTTCTACATCTTGACTTGTCATCTGTCATGCACGAAGTACAACAGGTTTTTTCGCAAAAGTAGCACTTGTAGTCACCAAACTTTGAACCGCAAAACTCGCAGCTTTGCATTCTATGTATAAGGCAAGAATGCGATTTACCTTTTATGGTGAGAGTCTTTCAGAGTCGCGTGGATACAAGACAACTTCGCGAATATTGTCAATTTTGGTTATAACACTCATTAGTCTGTCAAGGCCAAGGCCCCATCCTGCATGAGGCGGCATACCCCACTCAAATGCACGAAGGTGATCCGCGAACTTGGAAGGATCAAGGCCTTGTTCTTTTAGCCTTGATTTTATCTTCTCAGGGCTGTGAAGCCTTGTGCCGCCAGATGACAGCTCCAAGTATCCAAATTGCAAATCAAATGATTTTGAAAGGTCAGGCTCATCGTCTTTTTCATGAATGTAAAATGGCTTTAGCTTGAGTGGCCAGTCAACTATAAAATAAAATCCTGCGAGTTCTTTTCCCAAAACTCGTAGATGTGCATCCTGCAAGTCATCGCCAAAATTCAGCTTTATGTCGTGTTTTTTTAGCAGCTCTAGTGCTTGTGCATATGTGATGCGCTCAAATGGTGCACTTGGCGGCTTGATTTCGATTTCAAGCTCTTCTTGTTCTTTTTTGCAATTATTTGCTGTGTCATTGTAAACATTTACAATCAAAGATTCTAAAACATTCATCACATCTGTATAGTCCATAAATGCAGCCTCGATATCGACACTTGTAAACTCACTTAGGTGTCTTACTGTATGAGATTTTTCTGCACGATAAAATGTTGAAATCTCAAATACTCGTTCAAGACCAATTGTCATTTGTTCTTTGTAAAGTTGCGGACTCTGTGCAAGGTATGCCTGCTTGCCAAAATATTCAAGTGAAAACAAATTCGCGCCACCTTCGCTTGCGCTGCCAATAATTTTTGGTGTTGTAATCTCGATGAATTTTTTCTCACCCAGTGTTTTTCTAATTGATGCAAGTACATGGTGTCGAATCTTAAAAATTGCCGCAGTCTTTTGGTTTCGCAAGTCAAGTGCGCGTGCATTTAGCCTGTTGTCTATGTTGCTCTCAAGCCTTCCAATTGGATCAATTGGTAGGGGATGTACTGCCTTTGCTAAAAGCTCGATGCTTTGCGCATTTATCTCAAAAGAAAAGTCCTTTGCCTTTGTTTCCTGAACTTTACCCTTTATTCTAATGACACTTTGTCTTGGCAATTCCTCAAGATACTTTTGCGCTTCTTCTTTTACTATAACCTGCGCAATTCCTGTAACGTCGCGAACTGTCAGAAAAGTCATCTTGCCAAGCTTTCGCATGTCTTCAATCCAGCCACAACATGCTATTTCTTTGCCAACCATGGCAGGCGTGAGCTCCTCTATATCATGTGTTTTGAACTGCAGAGAATCACTTCCGCGCTTTTTCAAACTCAACTACAAGTTCCTGTTTTCTTAGATTCTTTACTATTTCTATTGCATTTTCAAGATTTATTGGAAATTTTGGGGTCCATTTTCCTGCAATTACTGCCTTTATCTTTTGATTTCCATGGTTTGCCCAAACCTCATTTATTGATAATACTCTGGTTGGGAAAAACAGGTCTTCGATAAGGCGCTTGTCGCTTGCCTTTGTCTCAACTAGCCATATTTTGCCTGGAAACTGGCTTTGAATTAGCCGGTAAAGTGTTCTGCTTTGCCTGATTACCATAATGTCATCTTCTTTGAGGTAAAGTAGATAGTTTCCATCAATTACCTTGCAGGAGGCTAGGCTAAATTTGTCAATTTTTTTATTTTTTTTTCCAAGCTGTGCAAGCTTGATCGCAGCATCTACATCATCTGATGTGATTGCGCCTGACTCTAGCTTTGACTCACATTTTGGACAAAGGACGGCATTTTTTGCATCAAAACTACAAATTGGCGCTTGCAAAGTAAATCGAATTTTGACTTCAATAAAGTTGCATATATCCCTTCTTGCAAAAATAAAATCTACTAGTAGGATCAAAGAATATCTGTTGTCATTTATCAAAGTAGAAAATCTCTCGGCAAAATACGACACATCAAAGAGATCTGTTCATGCACTGGATGATGTTAGTTTTTTTCTAGAGAGTGGCGAGTCTGTTGGGATCGCAGGTGAGAGCGCATGTGGCAAAACAACGCTTGGTCTCTCAATGATTAGAATGATTCCAGGCGGCAAAATTGAATCAGGCAGTATACTCTTTGAGGGGAAACCAATTCTTGATCTATCTGAGTCAGAGTTTGACAAAAACTACCGCTGGAAAAAGATCGCAATGATATTTCAAGGCGCGATGAACTCACTTGATCCTGTTTTTACAATAAAGGATCAGTTTGTTGAGATCCTAAAGCAACATCACTACAAAGGTGATTTTGACAAATTAATCTTAGATGCAGTAGCATCTGTCAGCCTCGATGAGTCTGTCCTAAAAAAATATCCACATGAGCTAAGCGGCGGGATGAAGCAACGCATTGTTATTGCAATGGCACTATTACTAAAACCAAAATTTGTTATAGCTGACGAGCCAACAACTGCACTTGATGTACTAGTTCAAGCACAAATCATCAATTTATTAAAAAAGCTAAAAAAATCAGGCATGTCAATTATGCTAATATCGCATGATCTTGCGATAATATCTGAGATTGCAGAAAAAATAGGCATAATGTATGCAGGGCAACTTGTAGAGTTTGGCAAATCAAGTGATATTTTCAAAAATCCAAAACATCCTTACACACAGGGCATTTTAGAGTCAATCCCAACTCTGCGTGAGAACAAAAAGCCAAAATTCATCAAAGGTATTCCGCCAAATCTTGCAGAACCCCAGTCAGGATGCAGGTTCATAGAAAGATGTCCACATGCTATGGAAAAATGCAAAAAAGAACCACCAAAGCTCAAAACAGATTCTGGATATGTGATGTGCTGGCTCTATGAGTAGCGCTTTACTATAGGCAAGCAAGCATCTGCTATACGCAAAATCTCAGAGCGGATGACTTTTTTGTCAATTGAAACCCAGACTCTAGTCTTGCCTAATGCAAAAGATATTGTCTGTACTTTTTTTCTTTCTTCCCACGCAAATTCTGTCTCACCTAGCTGCTCATCAAAATAAGATTCTAGCTCTGATTTTATGGCAATGTGTGAGAACTGGTAAAGTGTATTTTTTGTATCAAGTAGAGGCTTGAGACCCTCTCGTCTGTTGTATGCAAGAAGTTTTCCATTTTTGTCTATGACTCCAACAAATCTAATGTATGGGCTGATCTTTATTATATAATCACAGATTTGTCCATACTCTTTTTTTTGCATTAACCTAGTTTTTAGCTAATTCTATTTAATGATCGTGATACAAAGTTACGGGAATCTACAGTCTTATTCTTAAATAATCCATAACAAATCAACAGATGTGCAGTTTTCTGATCTGTTTCCGTTTACGCCAGAGGTTGGCTACTTGTGGTTATCATTTATTAGCTTTTTTGGCTCACTAATTCCCTTTGTGCCACTGCCATCATTTCTTTTGCTTGCAACTATGGCAGTTGGCGAGACATTTGACATACATGCCCTTGCATTTCTTTCTGCAATCACATCTACTGTTGCAAAGCAGATAATTTTCTATGCAAGTTACAGTGGTAGGCGAATAATTAAAGAAGAAACAAGAAAGAGAATGAAGCCTTTTGAAAGGCTTGTCAAGCGATATGGCGCAGCTGCTGCCTTTGCTGCAGCCGCAACCCCAATTCCAGACGATGTAGTGTATATTCCATTAGGACTTGCAAAGTATAATCCAAAGCGCTTCTTTTTGGCTACACTTGCAGGTAAAGTTGTCCTAAGCTATGTCATAGTCTTGCTTTCTCGCTTTTTTGGCCTCTCGTATGTGGAACCATTTGTCGAAAATGTGCACGATCCTTCTGTAGTCTATATTGGAATTGCGGTATTTACAGGACTTGTGACGCTGATTATCATTTTGATGTTTAGGCTAAACTGGGAAAAAATTCTCGGTAAAGTAGCGCCTTGGACACTAAAAGATAACGGCGAAAAACTAGACTGAGATTTTAAAATTCCACAACTTGTCAGTTGCAGTTCTTATTCCAATGCGTGGTCCTAAAACAATCTTGTCTGGCTCTGTCCCTTCTGTGATGTATAGTGTTGATTGTTTTGCTAAATCCTCGCCATATTGTGCTTTTGTTATTTTTAGTGATTGTGTAAGCTTGCCAGGCCCATTGGTTAGATTAGAGAGTTGCCCAGTCTTTCTGTTGCGAATCATTTTTTCAATTCCTTTTTGTGGCTCTATTGCTCTGATAAGAACAGCCCCTGCACCAGCTCGCTGGCTTTTTGCAACTACATTAAAGCAGTAATACATTCCATAAGTAAAATAAACATAGGCTTTTCCAACCTCGCCAAACATTGCCTTGTTTCTTTCTGTAATCCCTCGATGTGCATGACTTGCAGGATCGTCTTTGTACCTATAGGCTTCAGTTTCTGTTATGGCTCCAGAAAGCGTGTATCCATTAATTTTTCTAACAAGTGTTTTGCCAAGAAGGTCTTTTGCAACCTTTACTGTATCTCTGTTGTAAAACTCTCTTGGCAGTATCATGTCTTGTTTCATTCTAGCTTGTCACGTAATTTTTTTATATCTTCTTTTAAAATTGATACTAGTTCCTGATTGTAAATTGTAGCGGCAGGATGTATTGTTATAAAATATAGCCTTCCATCTTTTTCTAAAAACTTGCCACGGTTTTTAGTAATGTCTTTTCCATCCAAAAGTGAACCATATGCCGTATTTCCCATAACGCAAATTATTTTTGGCTTTATCAGTGCAAGCTCTTGCTCAAGATAGTCTCGGCAGGCATCTCTTTCTTTTTGTGTTGGGACGCGGTTGTTTGGGGGACGACACTTTACCACATTAGTAATGTATACAGAATCCCTTGAGAGTCCTGCCTCTTCAAGTGCCTCTGTTAGTCTTTTGCCTGCAGAGCCAACAAACGGCTCACCAAGCTTGTCCTCGCTTCTTCCAGGGGCCTCGCCAATAAAGACAAGCTTTGCATTTTTGCTACCTTTTCCAGGAACCGCATTTTTTCTTGACTTGCATAGTTCGCATTTTGTGCAAGAAATTACCTGATTTTTAATTACCTCTAGCGAATTTGTCATTTTATGACTTGACACTTTTTACTGTAGCAACTGCTCTAATTGTAGGTCCGCCATTTCCCATTATCATTGACTGCATTGGGTCTCCTTTTCCACAATTTGTAATTGGCCTTACTGTAAAGTCATTTCCACATGCATCAATTGATTTGAAAAATTCTGGCGCAGTTCCAATTACTATAACGTCACGCAAAAGGTC
>VHBM01000033.1 GCA_016871975.1 Nitrososphaerota archaeon
AAGGCCCTTGCATCCCAAGAAAAGGCAAAACGCAAGACAAGGCGTAAAAATTAATTCTTTTTTGTCTAAAAGACGCTAGGCATAACAAACAGATCGTTTGTAAAGCATCATAAGCTATTAGATCTAATGAATTATGCGTCATCTTAATATGTAACTTTTCTAAAAAAAATTTGTGCGCACTACTATAGCTCTTGCAGTATTTGCAGCATTTCTATCAACAATTGCCATCTCACCAAGCTTTGCAGAAACACAACAATCAGTTACAGAAACAATACCGATTGATGATACACTAGCTATAGAAAAAACCACACTTACCATGAACATACCATCAAACAACAAGCTTCCATTTGGAGCTGTTTGGGGAAAAATCGATAATGCTGCACTTGAATATCCTGTAATAATCCAGATCTATAAAGGAAAAGACGCATATCATTTTGCACAAACCGATGTTAAAGCAGACGGCTCTTATGAATACAGATTCAGAGTTATGGATTCAAATTCTGATAGAACAATCAAAATTTTTGAAGGTGACTATACAGTAAAAATCTTCAAGGTAGTTAATGTGCCTTCAACATTCAAGTCTGCTTAGAAGCCAAGACAAGCGTCTCATCAACTAGCTCTTTTAATTTAGCCTTTGCGTCATCGCCCATAGTTCCATCCTTTATCATATCTACAGTCATGTACACTGCTTTTGGGTTTGTAATGACTCGAAAATATGACATTAGCTGTGTTACAAGCGTTTGGACATCAGTAAAGCCAATGTTCCCAGAGGCCATAATTGCCATGCCTGCAACCTTTCCTGCAGTTTTTTTGTAGTTGATGTACTCAAATAGATTCTTTAGCGAAGAGCTGAAAAACGAGTTGTATATTGGCGTTCCAACAAGCCAGACATCTGCATCTGTTATATCACTTGCAGCCTGCATTGTGACATCGCTGTACTTTTCGGTAGGACCGCAGTAGCAGTCTATCTTGTTTTCTGAAAGATTGATGAACTTTGTTTCATTGTTTTTTGTCTTTGCATACTCGTAGACAAATCTCATCATTACCTCTGTGTTTGCTCCTTTTCTTGGGCTGCCAGAAATAACTACAACTTTCATAACGCATCTCTATTGTCAGTCTATTTAAATCAAAATTGAAAATCATTTTAGAATAATACGGGCTTGGAGGGCTTCGATCCCTCGACCTGTAACTTAGGAGGCTACTGCGCTGTCCATGTTGCACGTCATTTTGATGACTCTGCGCTACAAGCCCATCATCAAAAAGCATACATGTAATTATTTAAGCATAGTCGAGATTTGTTTTGATCAATTCTTTGATTGTATTCCAACTTGAATTTTCTTTTTGATTCCATTTTTCATAATACACTACATCTTGCAGCTGTAGTCTTTCAAGCCAGCCAGCTGACTCTAGATCAGGTCTTGTCGCAAACTCTGACACATAGCCAAGACAAAGATACGCAACCGGGATAACATGCTCTGGAAGTTCGAGCAATTTTTTTAATATATCATTTGAGAGAATGCTGACCCACCCGACACCAATCCCTTCAGACCTTGCAGCAAGCCATAGATTCTGTACAGCACAGCAAACACTATACAGTCCAGTCTCTGGAATGCTTGATCTGCCAATTACAAAGGGGCCAAACCTTGACGGATCATATGTAACGCATATGTTAAGAGGTGAGTCTAGTATTCCTTCCAGCTTGAAGGATAGGTATTTTGATTTTCTTGGCTCTTCTACAAATTTTGATGAACGCATCTTTTCAGCCTCAAACGAATCTTTGATCCTTTTTCTAATCTCATAGTCTTTGATCAAAATAAAATTCCACGGCTGGGAAAAACCTACAGAAGGTGCATGATGTGCTGCAGAAAGAATTCGCGACAAAACTTTTTCATCTATAGGACTAGATGTAAAATGCGATCGTACATCTCTTCTAGAAAATATTGCCTTGTAAAGACCAGACTTTTCTTCGTCTGAAAAATCATTATTCATAGAAACTGTGTAATTTTTGGACTATTCATGTTTTGTTAAACGTTAATAATGTCTACATCAGGTCTTGTCTCAGCGGGCCGATAGTCTAGTTGGTTAGGATACCGCCTCGACACGGCGGTGGTCGAGAGTTCAAATCTCTCTCGGCCCACCAAAATCAAAAAACACTATAGCGTACTTGAAAACTCTTTTTCAATAAGACTCCAGGCAGTCTCTACAGTAACTACGCCTGTTACGCTATACTCTACATTTTCCCCACCTGCAATTGCCTTGTATTCTTCGGTTATAGTATCTGATAGGACAAACTGGAAAGCACTTTTGAGTGGTATCTCGACTCCTGGATAAAACGCAGCCCTGCCAGGCATTGCAATATCTTCAGTAGAGTACTGGCCTGTGCCAAGCGACTTGCCGTTTGCAAAAAGCTCATACGAGATAAGGGGAATTGTGAATGTCTTGTCACTTGGATTCTTTACAAGAAACGTTGTTTCAAGCTTTATGCGGTTTTCTATGCTATTGACATCAACAACCTCAACACTAGCTAGTTTGATCTCAGCTAGCTCCAGATGCGGCACATCAAGGCTAGAGTAATAGACGATGCCACCCATCAAAGCAAGCAGGCCACCTATTGCGGCAAAAAGAATCATTCGCCCCTGTAGTGTTACCAAGTCATTGTTTTCAGAGTTTGTACAACTAAAAAATGTTGTTAACATCCAAATAGATAATATCTGTTAGAACAACATCGATTCACCATGACAATGGAGCAGGCAGTAATCACTTGGATACATCTTGTCTCTGCAGCAATCTGGGTAGGCGGCTCTTTATTTATTGGCGCAGTAATATCGCCTCTCCTGAAAACAATGACAACATCAGTGGAAGAAAGACTGCAGTTTATGATCAAAGTTGGACGACGCTTCAACAAGATTGCAATTCCCTCTCTGATTATACTAATTGGTACAGGAATATACAACTCTGTTTCATTTTTTAACAATCCAGATTTCTTGTTATCATCAAGCTATGGAAATTTTCTAATCATAAAGATAATTCTTGTCGTTGCACTAATCATAGCATATGCAGTACATGTTAGAATAATTAGAAAAGACGTGGAAGAGAAAATAATCTCAAAGCAGCTATCAGAAACTCAGGTGCAAAGATTGAGAAAAAAAATAATCATACTTGGTGAGATAACCATGGTCTTGTCTGTTGCAGTCTTGTTTATAGCTGCACTGCTTGATGCTGGGGCATGACTGAAATTTTTTAAATAACACAAAACAAGCTGCGACATGAATGGACTTTTGATTGGTAGATTTCAGCCGTTTCACCTAGGACACCTAGAGGCAATCATGTTTGGATTGTCTAAGGTAGAAAACCTGTGGATAGGAATTGGCAGCTCTAACAAATCAAATGAAATGAAAAATCCCTTCACTGCAGACGAAAGAAAGGAGATGATCCTATCATCGATTGATAAAAAAACTGCAGAAAAAATCAAGATCTTCTATCTCCCAGACGCTGGTGATCACAGCAAATGGGTACAAACAGTTAATTCAATCGTTCCAAAATATGATGTCGTATTTTCAAATGACGAGCTAACTCAACACATCTTTGAAAGACATGAAGTAAAGGTAATTCCTGTCACACTAAAACAACGCGAATCACTTTCAGGCACAAACATCAGAGAAAAAATAGCAAACGACAAGGACTGGAAAAATCTTGTCCCAGACGGAACAAGAAATGTTTTGTTAAAAATTAATGCAAAAGACAGACTCCAAGTCTTTAATTATAAATAAAGCCAGCTGGTAACCCTGTCAGGCGAAATTATTTGGAATATCTAGTAATGCTTCCAGGTCCTACCAACGTTCCTGAGCGAGTAATGCGGGCAATGATTACACCTGTAATCAATCATAGAAGTCAGGACTTTGTTGAGCTTTACACCGAAGTAATTGAAAAAACACAACAAGTCTTTCAGACAAAAAACGACATTGTCGCACTTTCTGCATCAGGTACAGGAGCTGTAGAGGCATCTGTTGTTAATCTAATCAAAAAAGGCGACAAGGTAATCATTCCTGTAAACGGCGAGTTTAGCGGAAGACTAGCACAAATGCTAGAGTGGCAGGGCGCAAACGTCATAAAACTAGAGACACCGCCAGGACAAAACGCTACATTTGATCAGGTAAAGGAGGCATTTGATAACAATAAAGACGTAAAAGCATTCTATGTTGTACACAACGAGACATCGACAGGAACCCAGGTAAAGTATCTTGATAAGGTATCAAATCTTACCTCACGAAACGATGCATTCTATGTTGTAGATTCTGTATCTTTGCTTGGCGGAGCTGAGCTGCCTGTAGACAAGTGGAAAGTTGATGTATGCATGACAGGCGCACAAAAAGCACTTGCTGCACCAGCTGGAATCTCTCCAATCTCTGTTAGCCACAAGGCAAAAAAGTACATGATAGAAAACCCGCCAAAAACAATGTATTTCAATTTAGCAAGATACTTCAAGTATTACGAGGAATCAAAACACACTCCATTCACACCTGCACTGCCGCTTCTCTATGCATACCGCGAGGCACTAAGAATAATTCTAGAGGAAGGACTGGACGCAAGGATACGACGCCATAAGACATGCTCTGACGCACTATACTCTGGCCTTAGCGCACTTGGCCTTACACCGTTTGCAAAAGAAGAGGATCGTTCCGTTTCCATTATAGCACTAAACTATTTGCAGGGACTCGAAGACAATACATTTCGAAATATATTGGCAAAAAAATTCCGCGTCCTCGTTGCTGGGGGATTTGGTAACCTCAAAGGAAAAGTGTTTCGAGTTGGCTGCATGGGTGAAGTTCATCGATACCATGTGATGCGAACAATTTCTGCAATATCGTCAACACTTAACATGATGAACTACAAAACAAATACAGTTGATGCATTGCAAGTTGCTGAAGAAAAACTCAAGAGTCTCTAAACTTCATGTTAACTTAATATAAGGAAATTCGAAGCTGACTACATTGCCATTCAAAAAAGGTTCATTGATTCTAGTTGATTATACTGCCAAGGTAAAAGACACAAGCGAAGTCTTTGAGACAACAATTGAGGAAGACGCAAAAAAACATTCGTTGCATGATGCTAGCATAAAATATCAACCAAAACTTGTTTCTATTGGTGAATCATGGGTCATAAAGGGACTAGATGATGCACTTGCAAATGCAAACGTAGGTGACAAGACCACAGTAGAGGTAACACCTGAGAAGGGATTTGGGACAAGAGATGCAGGAAAAGTTAGAATGATTCCGTTACGCAAGCTTGGCGAAGACGCAGACAAAGTTTCAGTCGGTGATACAATAGAGATAGACCAGAAAAAAGGAATAGTAAGATTCATTGGCTCTGGCCGAGTCCAAGTTGATTTTAATCATAGATTTGCAGGAAAGACAATCCTCTATGATGTAAAGGTAGTAAAGGCACTAGAGACAGACGACGACAAGATCCTAGGAGTTTTAAAAAGACACATGCCTGTTGAGGACTCAAAAATAGCATTCAAGAAAACTGGCATCTCACTTGATATTACAATACCTGAGGAGCTCTTCCGCGTTGACGGGCTGCAAATAATCAAGCACTTTATTCAGATGGATATTTTCAAATTTGTCACTACAACAGAGAAGGTCAACTTTGTAGAGATCTACCTAAAAAAGCAGGCAAAGGCAGAAGAGCCCAAACCTGAAACTGAAAAGCCAGTTGCACAAAAGGCAGCCTAGAGAACCCTGGTACTCTTTGCAAGCTCGATTGCTTTTTTTGGAGTCATTTTAATTTCTTTTAGTATGGTATAACGCTCAGGCCTTAGATCCTGAGCTATGGTCAGTGCCTTTGCAAGAGTCTTTGAGTCAAGACCAATTTCTTTTGCACTAGTTGGTGCTCCGACATCTCTCAATGTATTTGCAAATTTTTTCCAGTCCTGTCCTTGAAGCTTTGCCATCATTATAGAACCAATGCCACACTTTTCGCCATGCAGTCCTACACCTGGAGCCAACTTGTCAAGTGCATGTGAGAAAAGATGTTCTGCACCAGAACAGGGCCTACTGCTTCCTGCTATGCATGACGCGACTCCTGCACTAATCAAGGCCTCTACAATCACTCTGACATCCAAGCCCTTTTTTGCAAAAATTCCAGAATTTTCCATTATGATATTTGCACTCATTGATGCCAGATTTGCGGCATATCTTCCAAAGTACTCGCCTGTCTTGTCACGCCCAAGCTCCCAGTCTCGAACTGCAATAAGATTTGCAACAAGATCCCCGCATCCGCTTGCAAGCAATCTCTTTGGTGCCTTTTTTATTATTGCAATATCTACAAGGACGCCAAGCGGCGTGCTGGCAACAACAGAATGTGGCTTGTCTCCTCGTATGGAAACAAAGGGACTAGCTATTCCGTCATGAGAGGCAGAGGTTGGTATGCTAACAAAAGGCCTTTTTAGATTAAACGCAATCATCTTTGCAATATCAACAGACCTTCCACCACCAACTCCAACTATCATATGACTAGAATCTTTGCCAATCTTTGTCTGAAATTTTTTGATCGCATTTACGCTGTTATCGCTTGCAATATGCCAGACAAACTTTATCCCAGACTCACTCAATGATTGCTCTACTTTTTTTTGGATCAGTTTTTTTACATGCGTGCCTGAAACAAGAGACACTTTTTTTGGACTGTCAAGTGATTTCAGAAACTTGCCTACATCGCCTATGTTGTTATTGCCAATAACAATTAGCCTTGGCAGTTCCATTATGTGCGAGGGCACGCCATCATGCTTTTTTGCCACTTTTTATCAATTTGCTACAAACAAAAAGTTATTTAAAAGGGTGTAAACTCTTCATAGTATATTCTCAAGCAAGGTGCTGATTTGTCAAATAATGTCGAAGAAAAAATACTACATGGGACTACCACAGTAGGTATCAAGGTAAAGGAAGGAATAGTTCTCTGCGCTGACATGAGAGCAAGCGCTGGCTATTTTATTGCAAACAACAACACAATGAAGATACAAAAAATTGACGACCATGCTGGCATGACAATGGCTGGCGGCGTAGCTGACGCGCAAAACCTAACCGACATTTTACGATATCATGCTAACCTCCACAGACTACAAAAAGGCGAGCCAATACCAATAAGATCCCTGACAAGACTTGCATCACTAATCTTTCACCAAAACCGTGGATATCCATTCATTGCTGACATTTTGATTGGAGGTTATGACAAGAACGGCTCTGCACTATACAACATTGACATGTTTGGCTCTGCAGAAGACAAGACCTTTGTTACAACTGGCAGTGGTTCACCAGTTGCATATGGTCTTTTAGAAGAAGAATATAGAAAAGACCTCACACTTGATGAGGCAAAGGTAATAGCATTGCGTGCTGTCAAGGCAGCTATTACAAGAAACATTGGAACCGGCGATGGAATCAATGTCGCACTAATAGACAAGGATGGATTCCGTCTTTTATCAAGAGAGCAAAAAAAAGCAATCATCAAACTCTAGTGATTTAATGCAAAGAAAACAACAACAAAAGGAACTGGCCCCAGGCCAAGGTATCATGGCAACCATACTGCAAAGTATACCAAAAGAAGCAAACGTAACAAAAATTGATTATGAGGGGCCAAGAATTGCACTATTCACAAACACACCACGCTATCTTATGGAACACAACGAGATAATCTCAAACCTTGTCAATGTGATCAAAAAAAGAATTGTCGTTCGAACAGACGAATCCATTAGAAAATCAGAAGAAGAGGCAAGACAGATAATCGCACAGGCAGTTCCAAAAGAGGCTGACCTGCAGGGAACATTCTTTGATACTGCAATCGGTGAAGTATCAATTGAGGCAAAGCGTCCATGGCTTTTGCAGCGAAATCAAGAAGAGTTTAATCATACAGACATTACAGAAAAAACCGGCTGGAAGATTCGCATCAGAAAGGCAACAACAATCCAGTCAAGTACCATAAAAGCCATTAACTATAATCTCAAGATATCATCCTCGGAGAGGGCAAAGCAGCTAAAGCAGGTTGGCGAGAAAATTTTTAGGCCTAAACTTGCGCAAAAATCCGAAGTTTCATTATTAACACTTGGTGGATTTGGGCAGGTAGGAAGATCCTGCATGCTTTTGACCACAGCAGAAAGCAAAATCTTGATTGATTGTGGGGTAAACCCTGGCGCAAAAAGCCCAATGGAGTCATATCCAAGACTAGACTGGGCAAACATTACACTAGATGATCTTGATGCAGTAGTAATTAGCCACGCACACCTTGACCATACTGGATTTTTGCCAGTTCTCTGCAAATATGGATACAAGGGTCCAATTTACTGCACAGAGCCAACACTACCAATGATGAATGTAATCCAGCTTGACGCAATCAAGGTAGCTGCTGCACAGGGACGTGCACCGCTATACTCTGAAGCTGATGTAAAGCAGATAATGAGACAGGCAATCACTTTATCATATGGGACAGTTACAGACATCTCGCCTGACATCAAACTTGTCCTATCAAACGCAGGCCACATACTTGGCTCTGCTACATGTCACTTTCACATAGGAAATGGCGATCACAACTTTGTCTATACCGGCGATCTGAAATTTGGCAAAAGCATTCTATTTGAGAGCGCAAACTGGAACTATCCACGAGTTGAGACACTACTAATTGAGAGCACATATGGTGCAAAAGAGGACATCCAACCAACACGAGAAGAAGTTGAGGCTGCATTTGTCAACGCAGTAAATACAATTCTAAAAGACGGCGGCAAGGTTCTCATACCAATTCCTGCAGTTGGGCGCGCGCAGGAAATTATGATGGTAATCAATCAATACATGAAGTCAGGCCAGATGGTTGAAGCTCCCATATTTATGGAAGGAATGATAGCAGAGGCCACATCAATTCATGAGGCATATCCTGAATATCTGGCCCGAGATCTTCGACAGAAAATTTTGGAAACAGATGACAATCCGTTTGACTCTGAATACTTTACAAACATTGAACATGGAGATGCACGAGAAGAACCACTACGTGATGGCACGCCATGCATTATAATGGCAACATCTGGAATGCTGGAAGGTGGTCCGGTGCTAGAATACTTCAAAAATATTGCTACATCAAAAAAGAACAAGATTGTTTTTGTTTCATATCAGGTCAATGGCACACTTGGCAGAAGAGTACTTGATGGCGCAAAGCAAGTATCAATGCTTGGAAGAGAAGGAAAAGTTGAAGTTGTTAACGTTGAATGTGGTGTTGAAAAACTGGACGGATTTAGCGGACACAGCGACTATAACCAGCTAATGTCTTTTGTGCACAAGCTAAGACCAAAGCTGAGACGCGTTCTTGTAAATCACGGCGAGCGACGCAAATCAGAAAGCCTTGCAATGTCAATTAGGCGCATGTACAGACTTCCTGCCCACTATCCACAAATCCAGGAAGCAATAAAATTATTTTAGATCGTATTCTGGCTTCCAGATCTTTACACTTGCTGGCGTAACAATAATTCTTTCCTCGCCAAGCCTTGCAATGTCTGCACCAGTAGCTTTTGCAACCTTGTAAAGCTCTTCAACTATTTTTCGAAGCTCATCAACATCTTTTTGTGCAAGAGGAGTAACTCGCAAAATCAGGATCATTCCTTTTTTGATATCCTCTTTTATTGAATGGATATCGCTAGGGTCACGGATCGTTATGGCCTTTAGATAGGTCGGGTTTTCATGCTTTTGCATTTATCTAAAACAGCCATCTACTCCTTCAAAAAGTCTTTCGTATCGGTTTGTGCGTAAGTTGGTTTACTAGATTCGATACTTGAGGTAGGATGACTCGTCTGCAGCCTTGGCAGATAACTTTGCCTTGTTTTTGCCATTTTCTGTAATTACTAGACACTCTTTGTCTTTTGGCGCATCAGAGTATCGCAGAGTTATTGCTGCTGCAAGGCTTTCAAATTTTTCCAAATCTTTTCCCCTAAGCAATGAGACAGGTCCAACATGATCTTGAGCCTCTAGTAAAATATCATCTGGCAGTGCTAAAGCTTTTATCACTTCATTTTCATCCTTGTTTCTTCCAACTATTAGCTTGACGTTTTGATCAAATCTAAAATGTCTTCCAATCTTTAACAGATCAATATCGTTTGTTGTCGGAGTTTCTGTATGCTTGAAAAGATCTTTTGCCCTTATTGCAAAGGCAGGGTCTGTCAGGAGGCACCCCCCACCTGCATTTGGTGGATTTTCAATTTCATATTCTCTTGCCATCTGTAGCTGTACTCTTCTTGATCTTCCTTTAATCATGCCAAGATTTTCTCTTTTGATTAATCCATTTTTTTCTGGATCTGTTGGTGGTAGTAGTGCAGCTGATAAAGGTCTTACAATCTTTCCTTCTAGTCCTGACTCTTTTTCAATTGTCTTCAGAGCCGGTCCATGCTGACTCATTGGTCTTTGTCCTAAAACTTCACCTGAAATTATAAAATCAGCACCAATCTCTTCCATGTGTTTTTTTGCGGCCTGAAACATCATTGCTCTGCAGTCAATGCATGGATTCATGCCAGAGCCAAATCCATGCTTTGGATTCTTTAGCATCTCGATGTACTCATCACCAAGATAAACTGTCTTTAGATTAACACCTAGTGTGTCAGCTCTTTCTCTTATCTCAAAGCCACAGCCTCGTCCGCAATCAAAATCACAAAACGGAGTCTTTATTGCAACAGCAGAAACCTCAAAGCCTTGCTTTTGCATCATCTTTACTGCAAGCTGGCTATCCAGTCCGCCTGAGAGCAGTGCAACAACTTTTCGTTTTTCTTCCATAAACAAAAATGCTCTTTTTCTGCTATACAAACTTTCCAACATACATAAATCTACAAAACAAACATCTTGCACAATGCAACAACGACGAAAAAACCTTCTAAAACATTGCAGCAAAATTGACTGTGATGTACTAGTTGCATTTGAGCCTGAAAACCTGTTTTATCTGACTGGCTTTTGGGGCGAGGCAATTGGTATTCTTGAGGATGGCAAAACCACAATAATTGCGCCTAAACTAGAGGCAGAACGTGCAAGGGCAGAATCTGTTGACTGTACAGTTGTAGGCTCTGAACGTGGTGCTGATCTCATATCTGATTTAGTAGCTAGAAT
The DNA here is from genome assembly GCA_016871975.1 of Nitrososphaerota archaeon. GTDB lineage: Archaea > Thermoproteota > Nitrososphaeria > Nitrososphaerales > Nitrosopumilaceae > VHBM01. Next base: position 11,124 of record VHBM01000033.1, read on the forward strand.
CAAAAACAAGAAAGCTTGCACAGATTGCCAAAACTATACCACAATGCAGTTATTGAAAAAATCTATACCAAAACTAAGGTACTCTCCTAGTACATTTTATGATGCAAGAATAATAAAAGATTCTGGGGAGATTGCGATTCTAAAAAAAGCATCAAAGATAATTGATGATATGTATGAGCTTTGCACAAATAAGATAAAAAAAGGACAGAGCGAGTCTGAGCTCCAGTCAATTTTGATGTCATATGCAATGGAGCATGATATGTTTGCTACAGGATACAAGTCGACTCTAAATCCATTGATAATTGCTGGAGGTCCTAATGGTGCATTACCTCACGCGCAGGTAACTGGAAGAAAATTTGTAAATGGCGATATGATTGTAGTTGATCTGACCTTGCGGTACAAGGGATATGTTAGTGATGCAACAAGGACATTTGGACTTGGGAAGGTTTCTGATAAAGCAAAAGAGGTTTATGAGATTGTTAAAGAGTCGCAAAAAAAAGGGCTGCAAGCTGTAAGGTCAAATAGATCTTGCAAGTCAGTTGATGATGCATGTAGAGATTATATCAAAAAGTATGGTTATGGAAAATACTTTATCCACTCTACAGGTCATGG
>VHBM01000034.1 GCA_016871975.1 Nitrososphaerota archaeon
CCTTTTGGATTATTTGATAACTCAACACGGCCACATTCCTCGCCTAAAACAATGCATTCAAAGTTGATTTTTTTTAAATAATCAAGAACAGCTTTTTCTGCAACAACATCTATTCTTCGTGATATGTCTCCTCCTGCCCCTCTTCCAAAATCTCCTGCAGCATCTTCTGTGCCTGCCAAGTTTTTTACACTTTGATACACTTGTTTTGAGGCTTCACGGAGAACTTCGATTACTTGCATAAAACCACTCAAATTTTTCATAATTTAAGATTACTTGAATTAAATTTCACTGAACGCATAAATATCAAAATCAGAGCTTGCAGTGTGTGAGTGGAAAAGACGAATCCATTTTTAGCAAAGATGCATTAATGGGAACAAAACCTGGAAAACAAATCATAAAACAAGGACTATTCAAATCACAAGGATTCAAACAATTCAACCATTACAAAGAAGAAGCAGAAAAACAATTTCCAGATTTTGCAAAACGCTTCACAACCGATCTTTTAGGCAAAATTAAAGAAGATTCCTCGCCTGCCTTGACTCAGCAGAAATTTGCAGAAGAAATTGGCTCATCAGAGATTACGCTAGAACAATCACAAATAGGGCCAATCAAGTCAAAGCTTGAAAATTTTGATGTTTTATATGATAGGGTTTTGCGAATCCTAAACTCAAATTTTGTCAAAATGACACTGCCTGTTTTTAATGCCCTCTTTGATGCAGCCTCAAAACACTATGGATATGATGATCAAAAATTGCGCCAAAACATCATTGATGGTCATATCATAGCAATTGATCTTAGTGAACCAATGGACAGAATTGTTGACAAAGACGAGGACTTGGACTATCTTGATGATTACAAGTTAATGAATCCATACATCCTAACTCTTGCAAGAGAAAAAATCTCAAAAGGTGGAAAAGAGGTACTTGACGAATTTGAACGTGGTTTTAAAGATGCAAGAATAGGGCAATACCTTGATGTCAAGCTCAAGTCAAAACCAAACCACATCACAGAAGAAGACATGAATGAGTGCTACAAAAAATATCGGGCGGTTATGGGGACTGCAGGACGAAACATGGCATTAGGAAAAAACCCGTTAGGCGAGATATTTTATCTTGGGATGGCACGAGCAGCAGAATGTGTAGGGTGTGGAAATGAAATCGAAGATTCTATCAAAAATAAATTTATTAAAATTCCATCATGGCCATTATACTATTCATTACTTGTAGGTGATGTAAAGCGTGGCTTTGATTTTACGATACAAAAAAGCGAGCTTTACCTTAACGACGCAAGGCTTGCGCTGGAATTGCTACCTGAAAATTTCTCGCATAAAAGTTTTCTAGAATTTTTGTTTCTTACAGTTGAACACTATAACCAGTACTGGTATAATCGGCTTCAAAAAGAAAATCTATGGAAAGAGTTCTCAGCAAATCTTCCAAGTGTTTCAAAATGATGTGGTCAGAAAAATACCGTCCTCAGTCTTTGATGGATATGATTGGAAATGAGGAGGCACGAGCAGCTTTTGTTGAATGGTTTGGAAAATGGAAAAAAGGAACAAAGCCACTCTTGTTAGTTGGTCCTCCTGGAATAGGCAAAACAACGCTTGCAAACCTTGCAGCAAAGCAGTTTGGCTATGACATGATTGGCCTTAACGCAAGCGATGTTAGAAACAAGCAGCAAATACAAGAAATTCTCAGTCCAGTTCTTGGAAATGCAAGCTTGCTTGGAAGTCCAATGATATTTGTTGATGAGGTGGATGGAGTTCATGGAAGAGCAGACTTTGGTGGCGTTGAGGCACTGCTTGACATTCTAAAAGAGCCAACAGTTCCAATAATTCTTGCAGCAAACTCTGAATCATCAGACAAAATGAAAAGCATCAAAAAGGCAACAAGGACAATCTACCTAAAACCACTTCCTCCTAGACTCATGCAGCTATATCTCCAAAGGATTTTACAAAAAGAGAACGCAAAGCTTAGTCTTGGCTCGTTAGTCAAACTAGTAATGGAATCAAGAGGCGACATACGTTCCATGATAAATTCAGCTCATGCACTTGTAACAGGTTTTGAGCCTCAAAGCGAAAAATCATTTGAGATTTTAGATATTGAAGAAGGAGTAAACTCATTTTTTAAGGCAAACTCTTTGACCGAAGCTCGTCTAGTACTTTATTCACTAAGAGTTGATCCAAGAGAAAAAATCAATGCGTTCTACTCTAGCATTATCTCAAGTGGTATCCAGCAAGATCAAATGCAGCAAATGCTACAAATCATATCAGAAGCTGATATTTTGTATGGTAGAATAATCAGAACACAGGAATGGAGGCTCTTGCGATATCTTGACGCAATACTTGTTGGACTATACAAAAAGGACCTGCCTGTTAGATATTCACGATTTAACCTTTCTTGGCCACTTTTGAACAGACTGCGATGGGATGGAAAAAACATCAATTCGCTCGCAACAAATATGACAAAAATTTTGCATATTTCAAAGAGCACCTTTGCAACCTTTTATTTTCCATTTATTTTGTTTTTGATGCAAAACAAAAAACTAGACCTGAACCTAGATGAGAGCTATAAAGAATTGCTAGAAAAGGAGATAAAGTTGCTAAAATGAGCTGGCGTAAAATTACAATGAAGTTTCAAGGAACATGCATTGTCTGTAACCAAAAGATAGACGCAAACGAGATTGGCCTGTGGTCAAAAGGACAGGGAGTAAAACACGAAAAATGTGGCACAACAAATGAGCTAAACTGTATAGTCTGCGGAAATTCTGCTGGCTGCCTGCAGTGTGAATTTCAAGAAGAATGCGATCGTTCTGTTGTTTCGCAGCTTTGTATATGTAAAAGATGTAGTGAATCAAGTGATCCTTTTGGCGCTTACCAACAGTCGGTAAAAAAGAAATTTCATTTACTCCATATTAAAGCGGCATAAATCACACTTCACCAAATTTAGAACTATTTTATAAAACAATCATTACCAAGATACAAAGGTGATGCCATGACAGAATTTTCCAAAATAGAGTCATCTTATCTATCAAAAGATGGTTGCAGACTGGTTTGGAAAGGAATTGATGAGGATGATCAGGATGTAGTTATCCTTGATAAAGATGAATTTGACAAACTAGTTGAGATACTATCTAAAGACTCCACAGGAAAGGTGGAACTAGAAGATCAATTTAGCAACATTTTGATAAATACAGACACTACTCAATTCAACCTTAGAGATCATAAAACACTAGAGGCACCAACATCAGTTCTAAGGAAAAATGTCTTAGATTTTAAGAAAATTCCACATGAACCAAAACCAATCAAAATTTATCCAAAAGAATTTTTTCCATCAATTCAGATAGAAAAAGAAGATCATGCAGAAAGAAACAAACTTTTAAACTCTATACTCTCAGGCAAGGCCAAAGCCATAGACGTATCGGATCTTTTTAGAGTAATATCTACTAGACGATCAACAAGAAACTTTGATACCTCACGAATGGTGGAGGAATGGAAAGTTGAAAAAATACTAGCAGCTGCAGATACAGCTCCTTCTGCTGGTAACTTTCAGGGGTTTGAGGTCTTTTATGTTAAAAATAAAGAACTAAAGAAAAGACTGGTTGAGGCTGCAAACAAACAACCTTATGTTAACGCACCTGTTGTGCTAGTTTTTTGTATGGACCCAGCTAGAGTCAAGATGAAGTTTCCACCTGAAATTTTAGCAAAGTTTTCTTTGCAAGATGCAACTCTGGCAGCCGCATATTCACAGCTTGCAGCCTCTGCACTTGGACTAAGCTCAATATGGATTGGCATGATTGATGAAGAAGAGGTAAGAAAGATAATTGGTACAGACTTGAAACCATCTTCAATACTTTGTATCGGTTATCCTGATCATAAAAGACCGCCAAAATCTAGAAGAAAGCTAAAAGATTTGATTCATGTTTTAGAATAATATCTTGTGGTTTGGAAACTAAAACAAGAATCCAAACCACCATACTGTTCTAACATAACACAAGAAAAATTTGAGAATGGAATCTAATTAAATTAATATATGTAGTGCGACGCTTCAGATCGCCGGGCATGCATTCTGATAAAATTAAAGAGTTTTTAAAAAAAAATAAAATTGCTACCCAGGGTGGAGGAGAAGACAAAATCCTCGCTCAGCATGAAAAGGGAAAGCTTACTGCACATGAAAGAATTGAACTTCTCTTAGATGAGGGAAGCTTTGTTGAGCTTAATGCACTCACTACTCATCACTACTATGAGTTTGATATGCAACAAAAAAAGTTCTTTGGCGATGGTGTTATTACAGGATATGGAACAATAAACGGAAGACAGATCTTTGTTTTTGCTTATGACTTTACTGTACTAGGAGGCACACTGAGTGCAATGGGCGCTAAAAAAATTACAAAATTAATGGATCACGCAGTTCGTGTAGGTGCTCCAATCATTGGCATTATGGACTCTGGCGGTGCACGAATTCAAGAAGGAATACTAAGCCTTGATGGCTTTGCTGATATCTTTTATCATAACGAGCTTGCATCAGGCGTAGTACCACAGATTACTGCAAGCATTGGTCCATCTGCTGGAGGTGCAGTATATTCTCCTGCAATGACTGACTTTGTAATAATGGTTGAAAAGGCAGCTACAATGTTTGTCACAGGCCCAGATGTTGTAAAGACAGTTCTTGGAGAAGAAGTATCATTTGATGAACTGGGTGGCGCAATGACGCATGGAACAAAAAGCGGGGTTGCACACTTTGTTGCAAAAAATGAATACGAATGTATGGATTACATCAAGACACTTCTTTCATACATACCGCAAAACAATACAGAAGAGCCGTCTGTTATTCCAAATGACGATGACCCAAACAGATTGGATCATAACCTCATCAACATAGTTCCTGAAACCTCACTACAACCATATGATATGAAAAAAATAATCTATTCTTTTGTTGATAATCACACATTCTTTGAAGTACATGATCTATTTGCACAAAACATCATAATAGGATTTGCAAGACTGCATGGAAGAACAGTTGGAATTGTTGCAAACCAGCCTTTTCATCTGGCTGGTGCACTAGACATTGACTCTTCAAACAAGGCAGCACGATTCATTAGATTCTGCGACTGTTTTAATGTTCCAATCATTACTTTGGTTGACACCCCTGGATACATGCCTGGAACAAACCAAGAACACAACGGCATCATAAGACACGGAAGCAAGCTGTTGTATGCATACTGTGAAGCTACGGTTCCAAAGATTACGCTAGTCATTGGCAAGGCATATGGTGGAGCATACATTGCAATGGCAAGTAAAAATTTGCGAACAGACATCAACTATGCGTGGCCTACTGCCCAAATCGCAGTACTTGGCTCTGAGGCAGCAGTTAGAATAATGAACAAAAGAGACTTGGATAAAGCAAAGGATCCAGAGGCGCTAAAAAAACAGCTAGTAGAAGAATTTACAGAAAAATTTGCAAACCCCTATGTTGCAGCCTCACATGGAACAGTAGATAGCGTAATTGACCCAGCAGAAACAAGACCTATGTTAATCAAGGCACTCGAACTCTTAGTAAACAAAAGAGAAAAACAGCTACCACGAAAACACGGAAACATCAATCTGTGATTTTATGATAAAAAAGATTCTGATTGCAAACAGGGGTGAGATTGCATTACGTGTAATCAGAACATGTCAGGCACTTGGAATCAAAACCGTCGCAGTATATTCTGATGAAGACTATAACTCATTGCATGTAAAAAAGGCAACAGAGGCATATCATATTGGCGAGGCGGCACCAAAAGAAAGTTATCTAAACCAACAAAAAATCATGGATGCTATTCATGCATCTGGTGCTGACGCAATACATCCTGGTTACGGCTTTTTATCTGAAAACTCTGACTTTGCAAAATTATGTGAAAAAAATAAGATCAACTTTATTGGCCCATCAGCTGCATCAATGGAGCTTTGCGGGGATAAGATGAGATGCAAGGATGCCATGCTAAAAGCCAAAGTTCCTACAATACCAGGAAGTCCAGATCTTGTAAAAGATGCAGATGAGGCACTAGACATTGCAAACAAAGTTGGATATCCTGTTTTACTAAAATCAGTTTTTGGTGGTGGTGGAAGAGGAATTAGACTGGTGAACAATGACAAGGAACTACGTGATGCATTTGAAACAGTAACTGGTGAATCAATGGCTGCATTTGGAAAATCTGCAATTCTTGTTGAAAAGTTTCTTGAAAAAATCCGTCACATTGAATATCAACTAGTACGAGACAAACATGGTAATGCAGTTCACACATTTGAAAGAGAATGCTCAATTCAAAGACGTAACCAGAAACTAATCGAGCAGACTCCATCTCCTGCAGTTGATCAAAAAACAAGAGAAAGAATTGGAGAACTAGTCATCAAGGCAGCTGAAGCAGTTGATTACACAAATCTTGGAACCGCAGAATTTCTCAGATCTGATAATGGGGAATTTTACTTTATTGAAATCAATGCTAGACTGCAAGTCGAACACCCAATTACAGAACTTGTTACAGGCTTAGACCTTGTAAAATTACAAATCGATATTGCAAATGGAGAGCCATTGCCATTTAAGCAAAAAGATCTTAAAATGAATGGCTATGCAATTGAGTGCAGAATAAATGCAGAAGACACATTCTTGGACTTTGCTCCATCCACAGGCCATGTGCCAGATGTTACAATCCCATCTGGACCAGGCGTTCGTTGTGATACATACCTGTATCCTGGATGCACCGTTTCGCCATTTTATGATTCACTTATGGCAAAGCTTTGCACATGGGGACAAACCTTTGAAGAATCAAGAACTCGAATGCTAAACGCACTAGATGATTTCTATATTCAAGGCGTTGAAACATCGATTCCACTTTACAAGACCATCTTGAAAACAAAAGAGTACAAAGAAGGCAATCTGTCTACTGACTTTCTTGCACGATTCAAAGTACTTGACAAACTAAAAAATGACATAAAAAAAGATACATCTGAAAAACAAGATGTAGCACTTGCAGCTGCGGCACTTTATTCAACTTACTATAACAGCAGAATAAAGAAAATACCTGAAAGCAGCATGCACTGGAAAAGTAAACTGGATAGAACATAATGGAATACAAGATTGCAGACATAGAGTCTACATTTAATGCCGAAATCATCCAAGTTTTAGGAAACTCTGAATATCTTGTAAAGATAAACGAAAAGGAAAGACACCTAAAAATCCTTTCCATGTCAACAAAGGGAATAGAATTTCTCTTAGATCAAAAATATCATAACGTCAAATATCTTGAAAACACAACGGCGAACATAAAGCTAGTAGTTGACGGAGTACAAATCACACTAAACAAACACGACAAGCTAAATCAGATTGTTTACAAAAATATGGGCGAGACAGGACGTGATGACACTCAAGTTAATTTACGAAGCCAAATACCTGGTAAAGTTGTTTCAATTAATGCTGAAGAAGGTTCCAATGTCAAAAAAGGTGATGTCATTTGTGTTTTAGAATCAATGAAGATGCAAGTTTCTGTAAAATCACACAAAGATGGAATCGTCAAAAAAATTAAGATAAAAAAAGGTGGCTCTGTTGCCAAAAATGACGTAATTGCAGAAATAGAATAAAAATAAAATTAATTTCCTTTTTCGAGGAAATCTTTTATCTCTTTGTAGTTTGGCTCAACTAGTGGATTATCACTTACCCACTTGTAGACGATTTTTCCTTTTTCGTCTACTATGAAAACAGAACGTTTTGCAGCATCATAGTCTTTTACGTGCAAGAGATGAGGCATTAAAACATCATAGTCTCGAATAGTTTTGCTTTTGTAGTCGCCAAGAATTGGAAACTTGAGATTGTATTTTTCTGCAAATGCCTTGTTTGCAAAAGGACCATCATTGCTAATTGCCACAACTCGTGCACCAAGACCTGACAGCTCACTTAGTGAATCACGAAACGTACACATTTCATTTGTACACACTGGCGAGCTTGCTGCAACAAAAAATGACAAGATTACTTTTTTTCCTTTGAACTCATCAAGTGTTCTCATTTTCAAGTCGGTATCCACTAACTCAAAGCTGGGAGCTTTGTCTCCTACATTGACTGCCATATTTGTAAAAAGAAAACTTGTCATATATCAATCATTTTGACTGATCTGCAAAAATCATGTTTTGAAAAAAATTTGATCCAAAAAAATGTGCATACCTTTTTATATTCTGGGAAGAGTCTCAAAGCTACTTTGGTTGGTGAAGCAGCGGCAAATTTTAGTCAAGTAATGATGATGTTCGGATTCGCAATAATTGCTACTGCTCCAGCGCTTTTGCTATCTAGAATGCTTTCTCCAAGACGTAGAAGCAACCCAGTAAAGTTTCTGCCAATGGAGTGCGGACAGGTTCCAAAAGGCGAGGGGCGAACTCACTTTATGATGCAGTACTATGCGTATGTTTTGATGTTTGTTGTATTTGATGTAATGGCGATTTTTCTATACGCATGGGGTAGCACAATTTTGAATCTTCCAAGAGCTGCAACACTTCCAATTATTGCATTTTTAGCTATAATGTTTGCCGCAATGGCTTTTGCATTGTATCAGGCAAAGAGGCGAAACATATGGTAAATTATAATAAAATTCAAAACACACTAAGAGGTAAGGGCACAAATTGCTAAAAGAACTAGTAACTCCACACGGCGTTAATGCGTTTGTTGGCAAGCTAGGAGATATTCTAGTCAAGGCAATCGACGAACCACTAGGATATGCCATCAACTGGAGTAGACTTTGGTCACTTTGGCCAGTACACATAGAGACTGCCTGTTGCAGCGTTGAATTTGGTGCCGCGTCTGGTCCAAGATATGATGTCGAAAGATTTGGCATCATTGAGGCGTTTGGATCACTAAGGCAGTGTGATCTAGTTGTTGTACAGGGAACCATCACAAGAAAGATGGCTCCGCGACTAAGACTAGTCTATGACCAGATGCCAGAACCAAAATACGTCATTGCTATGGGCGCCTGTGCAATAACTGGGGGACTATACTTTGATTCATACAACGTTCTTCCAGGAATTGATGGGGTGATACCTGTTGATGTGTATGTGCCTGGTTGTCCACCGCGACCTGAAACTCTTATTCAAGGATGCATGCTCCTCCAAGAAAAAATTAAGAGAATGAAGGCTCGGTAGTGCGCAAAGATGAGCTCTTCTGATACTACTGAGACTAACACTAAAAAGAAAAGAACCAGAAAACCAAGAACAACAAAAAGTAAAACAAAAAAACCTGAGGAAACAACACCTGCACCAGCTGAAATTACAACACCTGAAACTTCTACACTTGTACCATCTGAACCAGAGCCCGCACCTGCCCCAGTAGAAGAAATTGTTCCAGAAACTGAAGAAAAAGTAGAGACTGAAGACGTTGCACCACAAGTAGAACTTCCAAAATTTGAAAAATCACTAGCTGACAAGGTAACACAAAAGTTTGGCTCAAAAGCAGAAGTTGCCTACATAAAACAAAATAGGATTAGAATCAACGTAAAAAAAGAAGACATCAAAGACGTTGCGTCATACATTAGAGACGAGCTAAACTTTGATCATGCAGAATCAGTTAGCGGAGTAGACTATCCTGACGAAAACAAAATAGAGGCAGTATATCATCTTGGCTCATATACAGATCCAGAACTTAGCAAACAGATACTTGCACTTGCTACAAGTGCACCAAGAGAAGAAAATCCGAATCCGGGAAGAGATAGCACAAGACTTCCTAGCCTGAGAGATGTTTTCTACAGTGTCGAGTTTCACGAAAGAGAATGCTTTGAGATGCTAGGTGTTTACTTTGATGATCATCCAGATAATAGACGACTATTACTACCGGAAGACTGGGCAGACATACCACCACTTAGAAAGGACTTTGACATAAAAGGTAGATAAGATGACTGCACAACTGCCACCAGGACTTCAGCTAGAAAAAGTAGATGAGCGAATAATGACACTCAATGTAGGACCTCAGCACCCAGGATCAGGTCACATGAGACTAATCGTACAAGTTGATGGTGACTATATCGTTGCATGTGATCCAGACCCAGGATATGTGCACCGCGGCGAAGAAAAGATGGCAGAGTATCGTAACTATATCACAAACATACCACACCTTGAAAGACCAGTAATTCATGACTCGTGCAACATACTATACCCATATTGTCTTGCAGTTGAGGAAATTTTGGGACTAGAAGTTCCTGAACGTGCAAAATATGTTAGAGTTATTGCATCTGAGCTGAATCGTTGTGTCTATACTATGTATTGGCTTGCAATCTATGGAATCTTTCTTGGACATTCTACAATGTTTATGTGGCCTGCAGGAGACAGAGAGCTACTAATTGATCTTTTAGAAAAAATTACAGGTGCTAGAGTAACACATGCATACTTTGTTCCAGGAGGCATACGAAATGACCTTCCTGCAAACTTTGAAGACGTCTGCCTAAGGCAGGTAAACTATTTTGAAAAACGAATAAAGGAATATGCTGATATTTTCTATGACAATCCAATTCTAATATCAAGAACAGAAAACACTGGCATCTTATCAAGGCAGGACGCAATACGACTAGGTACCACAGGCTCTGTTTTGCGTGCAAGCGGCGTTGACTTTGATATTAGGAAAAAAGAGCCATACGATGTTTACGAAAATCTTGACTTTCAGACAAATGTTTTGCAAAGCGGAGACTCGTATGCAAGATCAAAAATTCCATGGCTTGACATGCTTGAAAGCTGTAGAATAATTCGAGATGCACTAAAAAAGATGCCAAAGTCTGGCGCTGTCAGAGTAAAACTAAAACCAAATCCAAAAGGCGGTGACGTCGAAGTCTACAGAAGAGTCGAGTCAGGAAGAGGCGCACTTGGCATGCATGTTATTTCAAAAAGCAAGCCAGAGCCATATCGAGTAAAAATTAGTGTTGGCTCGTTTAGAAATTTAATTTGCATGCCATACTTGCTAAGAGGTGAAAAACTTGGAAACATGCCGGCAGTATATTGGAGTCTTAACTACTGGCCTGTGGAGGCAGATAGGTAAATGTCTGTAATTGCACCAAAATTTCGACTAGGATATTTTATCAAATCACTACTTGACAATATTTTCTGGGCAGTTGTCTTACTGACACTTGTCGGCATTCCTGCAATCCAGATACTACTATTTTATGCCGACTTGCCAATAATCAACGGTACTCTTCTGACTCCATTTCTTGCATTTACATGGATGGCAGACCCATCACGATCGATTCCACTAATCAAGGCATTAATGCAAACAGACTTTTTCAGAATCGCGGCATTTCCAGGATTTGGCTTTGCAGCACTTCTTGCAGCTGGAACAATCTTTGTTGAAAGAAAGATGCTTGCAAAACTTCAGCTTCGAGTTGGACCATTTTACTGTGGTAAAGTAGAAGGAATTTTGCAACTGATGAGCGATGGAATAAAACT
>VHBM01000035.1 GCA_016871975.1 Nitrososphaerota archaeon
CTACCGTAGAAAATATTCATGAAGATAATATTCTTAGAATGAGTATTGCTCCTGCAAGAATATCAAAAAAGATTTCAAAAAATGCAGAAGCCGTTGCAAAAACTACTATGCAAGTTCTAAAAGGAGCGGGTGTTTTTGGAATAGAGATGTTTGTAACAAAAGATGACAGGATAATAATAAATGAGATTGCCCCACGTGTTCATAATTCTGGACACCACACTTTACAGTCAAGTAAAACCTCACAATTTGAGCAACATCTAAGAGCAATATTGGGCTTAAAACTAGGAAGTACTGAGCTTCTTCATCCAACAATAATGTACAACATACTTGGACCAAAAACTTTTGAAGGAAAGTACAAGCCGATAACTTTACCACAACAAAAAGGAGTTTTTCTTAAAATGTATGGAAAAGAGGAATCAAAAATAAAAAGAAAATTAGGACACATCAATGTAGTTGCTTTGGACAAATCTATGACCATAAGTGATCTTTTAGACACAGTCAAGCAACTAAAGAAAAAATTAACAGTTCAACCTATGAATTGATCTTATTTTGTACAAAAATAAGCACGTCTAAGGTTTATTAGTTGTAGCAAGTTCAAAAAAATATGGCCACAAAAGTATCCATCATTCTTACTGCAATATCTATTGGGCTCCTTGTTATTTACGGGGCCGATGTTGGAGCTGCACAAGGTAGTGGAGAAGGGTTTTTGCCAGTAGATCACAAGATACGAGGTTTTGGGCTTGGTTTGCCTTCAATAATACTTCCGATTGTAGCGTTTTTTATCTCAAGAAAGGAAGTGTCAAAGACTTTGGGAATCATGTTGATCATAAGCGCGGCTTTAATCATGATTGGCGGCATTACTGTTTTAGCTATTACTGATCCATCAGAAGCTGAAAAAACTGGAAGAAATGTAATTACCGAAGCAGCGCCACTTTTAGGAGTAGGTGCATTTATCATTGCACTAGGCGTAATAAAATTAAGAAAGTCTTGATTTAGATGACAATCTGCTACAAATGTGAAAAAGAAACTACAAAAAGTTACCAATGTGACCATACAAATGATCAAGAATTTTGTCTAGAATGTTATACTGAATTACATTATTACTTGACGGAACCAAAAACTGCTTGACAGAGATTCAAGGATTCATTCAATGGATACTTTCATTTGTATCTGATAATCTGTATGTTGGAGTGTTTTTTGCGTCACTAGTTGAAACAGTTTTTCCCCCAATTCCAAGTGAGGCAGTGTTTCCGCTTGCAGGGTATATTGTGTTAAAAAGCAACATGCCATTTTTTCATGTGATAACTGTTGGTATAACTGGTGGCAGTGGATCATCTTTAGGAGCATTTGTGATTTATCTAATTGCGTTAAAGCTTGGGAGAGGAGGGCTATACAAGTACATGAAATATGCCAGAATAAAAAAAGAGAGCATGGTTAAGGCAGACATATGGTTTGAAAAATATGGTGACAAGTCAGTTATTATTGGAAGAGTAATTCCTGGCCTTCGCGAACTAGTTTCAATTCCAGCTGGAATTTTTGGCATGAGAATTCGAAAATTTTTGATTTTTACTTTTATAGGATCATGCGCATGGAGTATTTCGCTTACTATAATAGGATACTATCTTGGCGTGGCATCGATTACGATTTTTTAAACCAATACAAGACTAGTGAAGAATTTGCAACATAGATTTTAAGGAACGTATGGATTGGCGAATGTATGAAAGCAGTTATTCTAGCTGGAGGCCTTGGGAAACGATTAAGGCCAATAACTGACTATATTCCAAAACCACTCATACCAATTAACAATATTCCAATTTTAGAACGACAGATAAAGTATTTGAAAAAATTTGGAATAAACAAATTTGTTGTATGCATGGGTTATAAAACTGAGCAAATAAAAAATTTTTTAGATGCAAAAAATAATTTTGGCGTTGAGATAAAACTAGTAGATGAGCGTAAGCCATTAGGCACAGGAGGAGCAATAAAAAACGCCAAAAAATTCATTGATGAAAAGACATTTTTTGTTTTAAATGGAGACATAATAACAAACATCAACGTAAATTTGATGAAAAACAAGATAAATTCAATTGCGGCAGTTCCATTACGAACAAAATTTGGAATAATTGATATAGAAAATGACAAAGTGTCAAGGTTTAGTGAAAAAAAGAATATTTTTGATTACTGGATGAATGCAGGAATTTACTATTTATCAAATAAAATAATTAATGATTTACCAAAAATAGGTAACATTGAAGAAACAATATTTCCAGTGTACGCCAAAAAATCTCTGCTAAAGGTTGTAAAATTCAAAAATGCGACATGGTATTCTATTGATTCCTACAAAGACATTGAGGAATGTGAAGACACAATTAAGAAAAAATCATTGTAAAGTGAGTTTTGATGCGGTTATCCTACAGTCTTGGTTCACTTCTTACAATAGAACAAATACTTGATTGCGCAAAAATATTAAAAAAATATAGTCCTGATGTTGTCTGGATCCCAGAAACATGGGGAATGGAAAATTTTTCCATGTTAAGTATGGTTTCTCAAATAGTACCATCAAAAATAGGATCATCTATAATCAATGTGTACTCAAGAAGCCCTGCGCTTGTTGCAATGGGGGCAGCTACTATTGATACTATTTCGAATGGGAGACTCATTTTAGGCCTTGGAACAAGCAGTGAGCCAATAGTAAAAGACTGGCATGGACAAGAGTTTGAAAAACCCGTATCTAGAATAAAAGAGTACATAGAGATAATCAGACTAGCACTATCTGGAAAAAAAGTAGATTATAATGGAAAATTTTTTTCATTGAAAAATTTTTCACTTTTAATCAAGCCTCCAAGAAAACACATTCCAATTTATCTTGCAGCGGTTAATCAAAAGATGACAGATTTAACGTGGCAAATAGCAGATGGAGCGATATTTTATCTGAGACCGATATCAGAATTAAGAAAAACAGTTGAAAAAATGCAGAGAAAAAGACGAATAGATGTAACATGTCAGCTAGTAACATGCATGTCTGATGATTCAGAAAAAGCAAAGACTCGTGCAAAAAAAACACTTGCGTTCTATGTCTCGGTAGGAAAAATCTATAGGGATTTTTTATCAAAAAATGGATTTCAAAAAGAAAGTGCAAATATTTTTGATGAATATAAAAAATCTGGTCTAAAATCAAATTACGAGTTTGTATCAGATTCCATGTTAAACCAGCTCGCGATTTGTGGCACACCAAATGAATGTATAAAACAACTACAAAAGTTTCGAGATGTTGGTATTGATCTGCCAATAATTCAGTTTAATCCAATAGATGATGTTTTTGAATCATTCAAATTACTTGTTTCAACATTAAGTGATGCAAATTGAATAAAGTTGCAGTAGTAGGATATGGAAATACAAAATTTTCAAGCGAAGACATGCCAATAGAGTCGTTACTTACTTCTGCTACAAAATCACTTTTTGATCAAACAAAAAACATAGAACAAAAAGATATCGATGTTGTACTTGTTTCTACAAATGACAATACAAAATATTTATCTGCCGTACTTTCTGAGTTGACAGGAATTTCGCCAAAAATTTCACATACAGTTGAAAACCTATGTAGTTCTGGAACAAACAGCATTGTTTCAGCGTATTCATACATTGTATCAGGGCTTGCAGATATGGCATTAGTTGTAGGAGCTGATAGATACGATTGTCCTGGTCAGATTTTAGAGTGGGATAGCTCACGTGGAGAGTTTATGCATCCAGTTTTTTGGGCGTCACTTTTTACTAAATCGCATAAAAGAGAATTTGGGACCACACAAGAGGATTTAGCTGTTGTTTCAGCTAAAAATCACAACAACGCAAAATCCAATCCACATGCATACTCTAACAAAACATATTCAATAGATGATGTATTACAATCAAAATTTGTAACTGATGATCTACATCTTTTAGATTGTTCCAGACCTTGTAGTGGTGCTTCATCAGTCTTGCTTGCATCTGAAACGATTGCAAAAAAATTTGAGTGTCCAGTATGGATAAATGGAATTGGACAAAAAACAACTTCAGCTAGTATCACAAAAAATGAAAATTTGACAACAATGACATCTACTAAAATTGCAGCTAAACAAGCATTTGATATGGCCAAAATTCAGGCAAATGACGTAGATGTAACAGAACTGCATGATGCATTTACTATATGCGAAATAATGGCGCTTGAAGACATGGGTTTTGTAAAAAAAGGACATGCCTCTTCTTATGTCAGAGATTTGTATGATACACAAGAGAATAAAATCAATCCTCGTGGTGGGTTGATTGGTTCTGGCCATCCACTTGGTGCAACTGGAGTGGCACAAGTAGTTGAAGTAACTCAACAGCTACAAAACAAAGCAGAAAAAAGACAAATTAAAAACGCCAGTATAGGCTTGGTTCATAACATGTCTGCAGCTGCAACATCATCCACCGTACTTTTACTACAATCATGACCATGTTTGAAAATGAGCTAAAGAAAGGGAATTTTGTAATAAGCGAATGTGGAAATTGTAAAACTATAGTTTGGCCACCAAGCGATTATTGTAATAATTGCCTATCTAACGTAACATGGCGTAAAGCCAATCCGGTTGGTAGATTAATCGAATTTTCAAAAAAAGATGAAAAGATTTTTGGGATGATTGAACTAGAAGGGAAAATACGCGTGATTGGAAAATTGAAAATCAATCTATCAAATATCAAAGAGGGTCAATGTGTAATACTACATAGTTGCGACTATGATAAGGGTCCTCAATTTACATTTGTATCATGTAATGGGCATTACTGATTAATTAGTACTGTTTTTCGTGGCTCTTCATGATTTTCTTTGATATGTACTGCCAAATTGATCGGATCATTGCCGAATTCTTTTCCGCAAAAACAGCAACTAAAGTCATCTTTCCATGACATGCAATATTTTCTATAACATAGTCATAAATTAATACTATGTTTTGTAAAAATTAATAACAAATGATGAATTGGTGTTGATAATATTACCAGCTTATTCTATATTCAGACAATATAATAAAATTGAAAATTGAACAGTTTAATTGAAAAAAAACTTGCTATGAACAATGATTTTACTGTACAAAAGTACAAAAAAACATCAAAAAAGTCAATCAAGGCTAAAAGAACAGCAAAAATTAGACGCCAACGGGGCTATAATTGGGAAGATACTTTAGTTAAGAGATTTAATGCATCAAAAAATTGGAAGGCCTTTCGATTAGGCTCTCCAAGTGTGGCATTGCCAGATATTTTAGCAGTAAATAGCAACTCAGGCTCATTGTTTACAATTGAAGCAAAATCAGGTACAGGAACTACACTGCAGGTTCCATTTGATCAGATAAGTAGATGCTTAAGATGGACAGATACATTCGACTTGTATCAAACAAGAAAAGTTATTCTAGCCATCAAATTTCTTTCAAAAAAACGAATTGGGGTAGGAAAATATGAGAGTAGAGAACTAAGAGAATTTTATAAAGTCTGGAACACAGAATGCGAAATCATGGATTGTGTATGTACATATGATGGCAAAACTTATGGAATAAAGCAAGGAAAACAGGTGCCGCTTAGCCTAGAAGAGTTCCAGATGCCATTTAAAACCAAGCACCGAATCGTTATTTAATAACAAATACAAATTCAAATAATGAGTTTTGAAGATTTTGTAGATGAGCGAATGCTTGTAAGTCATGATATTTTTGGCAAAAAGGAGATGAAAATAAAAGTTTTAGAAGTCTCTGATGAGCACTCGCCAGTACACTGGAAGTTTGGCGACAGAGTCAAGATAAATAAAATTTTGGTAACAGTAAAGCATCTTGACACACAGCAGGTAGAGGAAGCTGAGTTTGATATAGATAAAATTGAAAAAGAGCTTGTTGAAAAACGACACTATACATCAACAAATAGGTGGGTGCCTGCAAACGATATAAAAAATGGCTATGTCGTAAATTCACGCCACACATCATTGATCAGTGATGCTGTAGCACTAGACTATATCGTGTTTTAATAACAAAACATAACATTTTCATATTTTTGTAATGGATGCAAGAAAACCTATAAGGATCCATAATTGAAGGCTGAGTTATGATAACAAAGGAGATAGTTGTCAATGGCACAAAATTTCGTCTTACCCTTACTGACCAAATAATTAGTCAAGTCAATAATTTAAAGTCGCTTTATAATGAAGCATATGAGGATCCAGAAAGTTTTGATCAGGTAAGCGCTGAAATTTCAACTACGATTAATGAGATTGCAAATTCTATAGAGCCACATGCCTCAGATAGTGACCTTGATGGTCTAATTCAAGAAATAATCAAAGTGGTAGATGACAAAGCGGCCGAAGTTGAAAAAGAAATGCAAGGCAAAAACACAAAACCTGAAAAAAAGCCTGCAAAAATCACAGGCAAAAAATCAAAATCTAGAAAATAATTTTTGAGTATCCTGTTAGACAAAAAATACGTAGTTTTAGTTATATTCTATGAACTCTATATAATAACATGAAAACCCATTGTGAGTGTGGAATTTGTGGTCATTTTACAGAAGATGAATGCATTAAAAATGAGTGCAAGTGTTGCAGTAATTTTCATATCAGATCTGGGCCCAAAAGTGGTTCTAGTCAAGACTAGAAAATAATTTTAATTTGTATTATGACAAGAGCAATTTTTTAACCAGTGCATAAAGCACCCAATTAATTTATGATCTTTGCAACCACATATGACACATTTTTTCATATATCTAGTCACAATTTCTCCATTAAAGACTCTATCATTTCAATCAGTTTTTTGTCATTAAAAGAGTCCAATATTGTTTGCCTTAGATTTTGTAGTCTGTTAGGGTCATCAGAATATAATTTTGACATAGTTTCTATTTCTCTAAAAAAGTCATAATTTTTAATATAAGAGTCAGCGGCTGATGCCAGTCCAACATAATCATTTGACGTATTATCAATTGGGTTTAATTTGTTAATTATTACATGTAGTAAACCATTGATTTTTGCTAGCTCTTTTTTTATTATTTCAAGATCTCCAGACTTGTCTTCTAGCTTAGTCAGTAATTGATATGATTCAACGATCTGTTTTAAGAGTCCTTTAAGATAGTTATCAAAATTTGTCATTATCGAGTTTGATATTACATGACCAATCTAAAAGTGTGAGTATGAATCAGGCATGCGGGTTTTTTATTTTAAATTTAAATTAGTACAATAATTCCTATTTGCATTGCAAGGTAATGCTTATCTAAAATGTATAGATCCACATTGCGGTTTAGAGTACGACATTGCTAGTACTAGAATTGAGTGTGACAAGGGTCACCTCTTAGACGTAAAGTATAAAAAAATTCCATCACGTGCACTAAAGGAATTATTCTATAACAGACGAAATCCACAAAATAGTATTTTTAATGAAAGTGGAGTCTGGCGGTTTCGTGAGTTGTTAAATTTTTGTCAAATAGATACGGCAGACACTGAAGAGTGTTCAAAATATCTAGTATCGCTAGATGGGGCAGAAGGAAGACAGTCAAAACCATACCACATGTCAAAGGTGGCCAATTTTGTTGAGATGAGAAGCGAAAATCTTTGGCTACAGCCAGAAGGATACAATCCGAGCGGTTCATTCAAGGACAACGGAATGGCTGCTGCCATCACTCACGCAAAGCTTGTTAATGCAAAAAAAATTGTGTGTGCGTCGACAGGAAATACATCGGCATCTGCAGGGATGTATGCTGCAAATGAGGATATTGAATGTGATGTGTATATCCCATCTGGACAAATTGCACCTGGCAAGCTTAGTCAGGCATATCAATTTGGAACACAAATAATTCAAGTTGATGGAAATTTTGATGATGCGCTAGCAAGATCACTTGATGATGCAAAAAAATATGATGGCTATACAGTAAATTCTGTAAATCCGTTTAGAATAGAAGGACAAAAAACCATACCATATCGAGCATTAGAACAACTTGGATGGGAAACCCCTGATTGGATAGTTTACCCAGGAGGAGCACTAGGGAACACATCAAGTTGTGGCAAATGTTTAATGGAGCTATACGAATGGAATTGGATAAAAAAAATTCCTCGCATTGCGGTTGTAAATGCAGAAGGTGCAAACACTCTCTTTGAGTTATACAATGGTAAATTTGAAGAAACTGAGCTTCGATGGAACAACGGCAAACCCAATGTAGAATTAATTGAAAAATACTACAAACATCTTGATAAAAATGAAATTAGACCAAAAACAAAAGCTACTGCAATACAAATTGGTAGACCAGCCAATATTCTAAAAGGGGTAAGAGCATTAGAATTTACAAAAGGAATTGTCATCGAAGTTTCTGACTCTGAGATGTTAGATGGAATGTCAGTTGTCGGATTAAATGGATTTGATTGTGAGATGGCTTCAGGTGCTGTCCCAGCCGGAATAAAGAAGATGATAAAAGATGAAGTGATCAAAAAAGATGATGTGGTGGTTGGAATATTAACAGGCAGACAAAAAGATCCAATGCTTCCTGTAGATTATCACAATAATCCACAAAACCGGTTTGCAAGGCCTCCACGTACCAAAAAATAACTCAATTATTAGTGGTTTACACTGATGCTAATTTTTTCGTGCAAAATGATCTTCTAATGCTTTTTTCTTTTCTCTCATATGGAAAAGCTCTTCAGTATGCCTGAATGCCTTTTCATATTCTCTTTGAAAGAGCATAGCCTGCATTAACATGTGGTTTTCAGGAATAACTATCCCTGTTTGATCATCAGAATACATGAGTTTTACAGTATCTCCAATTGATTCAGTCATGTTTGCATGAATGTGAATCATGTTTGTATCTTTGAAGCTAAAGTTCATAGTATTTGCAAAGTCACGAATCTCTTTTGTCCCTTTTGCAGTCCAAAGAATTGCAACGCCATTTTCATCTTTAAAGATTTGCAAAAGTTCTGATGGTTTTGGTGCAGAATTTTTGAATCTTATATCCATAATGTGTAGATGCATTTGCCTTGTTGGAACCTTGATTGCACGCAAGAACAGTGGAGTGTCTTTTCCCATGTAGCTTTTTACATCATCACCATGATGGGGATTTTCACTCCATTCAATTGTGTCTACGATTTCTTTATCAGTCTGTTCAAGATCTGCCCATCGTCTTACCAATATAACATCGAATCTGACTAGTTTATTTCCAAATTTTTCACGAAGAGGTTGCAGTATTCTTCCAATTCCTGTCACATTACAGCTTCCTTGCATTACGTGCTTTTTACCAAATGCCTGCGTGTAATTTGCTCTTGAGTTAAAAAGTAAATCAGATACTGCATTTGCACCATAAACTGTCTCGCCTCCCTGATATATTGCCATCAATCCCTTTGACTCGTACAGATTTTTTTTATTTTGATAACCATGTCCACCGGGGGATGCATCAAACACTAAATCACAATCATCTAGTGCGTTTTCTATCGTGCCAGTAATTTTATAATCTTTGAATAAATCAAGTTTTTTTTGTGGCACATAGACATCAAAGCCTCTTGATATGGCAGTGTTTACTTCCTTATCAGGTGAATATTTTCCTACTCCTATTACTTTGATATCAGAATCATCTTTTATGAACTGTGCAATTCTGCTCCCAATTGAACCATAGCCGTTAACAAATACTTTTTTCAATGTTTTCATCAAAAAGATTCCATTTATTTAGATTACAGCTAAAGAACTAAATGTAGCCCATAGTGAAAAATTCCGTGAACATTCATGGCCCATCACTTGGAATCGGGGTAGCTATTACGGTAGCAGCAATTTTTGGAGCATATTTTGCCTTAAATAATGTAAATCAAGAAAAGCCTTTGGTTATTGAAAAAGCCCCAGAAATTGAACAGAGTGCAGAACCACAAAAGCTGAAAAAAGAAGTTTTTACAGCAAATGCCTCGCCATACTTGGGTGATGAGAACGCACCGATAACTATGGTTGAGTTTGGCGACTATCAGTGCTTTTTTTGCAATCGATATTTCCATGAGACAGAACATGAAGTGCTAAAAAATTATGTAGAAACAGGCAAGGTCAAAATATTGTTTAAAGATTTTACAATTATAGGTCCTGATTCAATAAATGCCGCACATGCTGCACATTGTGCTAACGAGGAGGGCAAGTTTTGGGAATATCACGATATGTTATACAACAACTGGACTGGAGAAAACAACGGATGGGCATCTTCTGAAAATTTATTCAGGTTTGCAAAAGAGATTGGATTAGATACAGACAACTTTAGTGAATGTATGCTAGAGGCAAGATATCAAGACATGATAATTGCAAGCAATAATGACGCAAAGGCACTTGGCCTTGATGGCACACCTGGTTTTTTTATAATTGGGCCAGATAATGAGGTTACACGGATCAGTGGCGCACAACCATATGATGTATTTAAGCGCATTTTTGATTCTGAATTAAATAAATAAAAATTTATTAATTATTAGACAGCCACGTACGAAATTAATAAAATTATAACTTTTTGGTAGACATATTTAGCTGAATAATGCTTATATGAGAATTAGAGAGGGCAAGCGTATGGCTGCTGGAATTGATGATGTCGCAATATACATCCCAAAGCTGTATGTTGATGCATCAGACTTTGCTGTTGCAAGAGGAGTAGACCCTGCCAAACTGCAAAGCGGATTAGGCGTATCACAGATGGCAATAGTTGATACTAATCAGGATCCGGCATGTCTTGCCGCAAACGCTTGTCTCAGAGTTATGCAAAAAAACAAGCTATCGCCAGACGATGTTGGGCGACTCTATGTTGCAACAGAATCATCACTTGATGAATCAAAGGCAATGAATTCTTACGTAATTGGAATGCTTGAGCAGGTTTATGGTGAGGGTTCTTTTGAGCACTGTGGTGGAATCGAATGCAAATTTGCGT
>VHBM01000036.1 GCA_016871975.1 Nitrososphaerota archaeon
CCTGTTTGCCATGATGCAAAAAATCCCCAAGCTATTCCAAATCCAGGAATAAACATAGGTAGTGCTATTGTTAGATTGTGTAAGAATATTCCAACAGCATCAATGTTTTCAACCAGAGCCTCAAATTGTTCAAGAAACAGTCTAGCTTCTTCTTCAGAAACTGTTGTTTCTGCACCTACTGCAAAGGAAATAGAGAACAATCCAACAAAAATAAAAAATGTGATTATTCTTTTTTTATCAGACATGAG
Source organism: Nitrososphaerota archaeon (assembly GCA_016871975.1). GTDB lineage: Archaea > Thermoproteota > Nitrososphaeria > Nitrososphaerales > Nitrosopumilaceae > VHBM01. The sequence goes on from VHBM01000036.1 coordinate 249, forward strand.
TTTGTGTTTATAAAATGATATTTGAGGGTTGGTATTGAGCAGATTTAATTAAAACACATTTTATTTGTTGATGATGAAAAAAGATATTGTTTTTGCATTAAATTATGCGTTAAATAAAGGCTTTCAGATTCATCCTAACGCATTTGAAATTCTTGGAAAAATAGAGATTAGAGATTTAGAGAAAGTTATCAGAGATATTGTCCGCGAAAAAACAAAACAAAAAGTATTTCATATAAACCAGGAAGATTTGGAAGTTTTTTTGGGTTTAAAAGAGGAAGAGGAATTACTTTCTGATCATAAAATTTTATCAGATCCTACCCAAAAAATTACTTCCTCAGAGGGGGTAGTAGGCTTTAGCGCCCTCTTCTCAGATCGTTTTTCAAAATTAAAACGAATTGTTTCTAGTCGTCCCGAAGCCAAGTTGTTAAAATCGATTTCGTCTGTAATAGCTACAAAATCAGATAGTGATATCTTTATTTGTGGACTTTTAGTTGAGCGAAGTTCAGAAAGAAATGTTACAAAATTGGTGATTGATGATCCTACTGGAAGTTTAGAGAGTATTGTTTTTGATAAGGATTTACAGAATGTTGCAAACGGCCTTTTAATAGACCAGTTTGTAATGGAACGAATTTCATTGGGTAGGAATGGGGGGTTTATTGTAAAAGACATCATAGTTCCAAACATACCTGATCATGTTCCAAATTATTCTAAAACAGAAACCTTTGCTGTTTTTCTATCAGATTTACATGTAGGAAGTAGATATTTTATGGAAAAAGAATTACAAGAGTTTGTCTTATGGTTGTCTTCTCCTGATCCCATAGCACGCAAAGTTAGATTTGTGTTAGTGGCAGGAGACATTATTGATGGTATAGGAATATACCCAAATCAAGAAAAAGAGTTAGTTTTTACAAATGTAAACGAGCAGTTAAAAAAAGTAGTAGAAGTTTTTGAAAAGATTCCAAAACATGTCAAGGTGTTTATCATGCCTGGTAACCATGACCCTGGACGAAGGGCACTCCCTCAACCTGCTATTCCCAAAAAATACAGTTTAGATTTATGGAATCATGAAAATTTTTTCATGATTGGAAACCCAGCCTTGATATCACTAAATGGAGTCAAAGTTTTGATGTTTCATGGACAAAGTATTGATGATATTGTAAGGACCACGCCGGGATTAAGTTTTGATAATCCTACTAAGGTAATGCGTCAGCTATTACAAGCACGGCACCTTAGTCCTATTTATGGTGGACAAACCCCCCTCGCTCCCGAGGTAGAAGATATGATGTTAATTGATGATGTTCCAGATGTTTTTCATGTAGGGCATGTCCATGTCGTAGGACTAGATTTGTATAAAGGAGTGTTATTGATAAATTCCGGTGCGTGGCAAAATCAGACGCCTTTTCAAGCAAGTGTTGGCATAATGCCTACTCCTGGGATAGCTGTCATTGTTAATTTGAAAAATTTTAAAGTTTATAGAAAAGATTTCAAAACTGAAAACTAATCATTATAAGATGTCTTCAAATGTCAGTTCGTCTTTGAATGTGTTTTTTACCATTTCTGGGGATATTGTGAGTTTGTATTTTTTTGTTCTCCCATGTATTCCTTGATGAATGATTTTGCCAGTGATTATTCCCGACAGTTCTATTTCGCTTAGCATTTGAGTTATCCGTCTTTGTGTAAGTTCTTTCTGTCTGATTATTTTACAAAGGGATTTGTATGCAGAGTAGATCTCACCTGTTGAAAGACCCGCGGCCTTCATTACTGCAATGATTAAGAGTTTTTCGTGTAGTGGATAAGATCGGAGCGCTGTAGTCTCTTTGTCTTCTTCTATTTTTTGTGAGGCTTTTCTAATATGTTCTTCTTTTACTGTGTTTGATTGCTCTCTTTCAGCTATTTCGCCAGCCACGCGTATAAGATCAATTGCTCTTCTTGCGTCACCATGCTCTCTTCCTGCCATTGCAGCGCATAGATTAATCGCGGATTCCTCAATGGCTCCTTTTATGAAGGCTAGTTGAATTCTATCTTCCAATATTTTTTTTAGTTGTTCTACAGTATAGTTGGTAAATACGATTTCTTCTTCGCCAAGGCTGCTGATGACTCTTGGGTCTAGTCGTTCCTTGAAAGTTAGATCGTTTGATATGCCTACCAAAGTCAAGGTTGCTTTTTTCAATCTCTCGTTGGCTCGTGTGAGTTGGTATAGCACATCATTACCGGTTTTAGATACTAGATGTACCAGATGATCAATTTCATCTATCACAAAAACTATGTTATAGTGATTTTCTTCTATGGTTTTTAGTAATCTTTTGAAGACTTCGCTTATCGCCAAACCTGTAGATGGTAGTTTTTCTTCCACTAGGCCTAATTCTCTTCCAAAGCTTACTAAAAGACCATAAAGGGTAGTTTCTTCTTTTGAGTTCACATATACTAGTTTAATTGGAAAATTGCTTTTTTCAACTCTTTTTTGAATTTGTGATAAGATTTTCTTTACAACGAGTGTTTTCCCAGTACCAGGTTTGCCGTATACTAGAAGGTTTGAAGGACGTGAATGTTTTAAAATTGGTATTAGTGTTTGTGTGATCTGTTCTTGTTCAGAGTTTCTATGTGGAATTGTGTCTGGAATATAGGTAAAGTGTAAGATTTCTCTATTGGTTATTAATGATTTACCAGATTCTACTGCATCTAATAATTTATCAACTGGATCTCTTTCCATAAATACACACACCTTCGTTTCTACTCATTATAACAAATCCTACATGTATTATGTTTAGGATAGGAAACTAACTGTAGTTTAGTTTAGAATTAAATAATTTTAGTTAGTTTTTTCTTTTCAAAAAAATTTAAAATAAAAAGAGTGGAAACAGAGGTGTCTGGGTAACTTTTCAAACCTAAATCTATTGTTAACATAATGTTAAGATGGAAGATGAATTGGCTAGTTTTGACCCCATTATTTCCACTCCAGCCGTTAAATTAGATGTTAACACTGTTAATATCCTAGTTTTGACCCCATTATTTCCACTCCAGGCATGAAAAAACCTTCAAAACTAGCATATAAAATACAAAGGTTGTTAAAATAAAAAAACTGACTAGGCGTGGCTTACACAGTCAACGTTAACAAACCATATTGTTAACAAATCTTACCGGATCCATTCAACTGTTAACATGCTTCTGTCACTGATCGCAATGGCTAGGAAGCGTATACGAATAGACTTAGAAGACCCTGAGGGAGCAAAATACAACTTTAACATTGAGGGTAATGTGACTAGGGAAAAAATACTCAAAATATTCGAGTTAATGGACCTTATGAATATTGAAGGTCAGGAACCAATCCAATTAGGGTCAGTAGGGGGTAAAATCTGGAATATAGTAGACAAACACTTCCCCATAGGCAAGTTCACATCATCTATGATATTAGAAAAGTATGAAGATGAGTATGAGGAACCAATAAAACTTAGCATAATCTCTACATATCTATCCAGATTCGCTTCTAAAGGACGTATTGAGCGCCTAAGAACAGGTAGAGAATGGACTTATCAAACTATTAAAATTTTACAAAAACAGCCAGAATTTTAAGAAATATTTACTTTTTTAACTAATATATGATCCCCTTCTAAGATCATTTTTACATAATCTCCTTTTTGCATCTCTAAATAGCGTCTAAACTGTTTGGGGATAGAAATTGTACCACCAGATGTTATTTTTACCAATTCCACATTCTCATCTACCATATAATAATTTATAGAATTATGATATATATAATTTTATTTATTATTAAATTATAGTTTTAATAGAAAGATTGAGAAAAATCTAGGCTGCCATAGAACTTTTTTTCATTAAAGCAACTTTTGACTTGCCTGACTCTGTGATAGAATAAGCATATGGTTTAGACTGGGAATTTCTTTCCACCAATCCGTCTTGGTAAAGCTTTTTCATCAATCTAGAAACATGCTCTCTGGTTCTACCAATTGTGATTTGTATATCATGTGATGTCATTGGCTTTTCCATGATTAATCCTAATATCACATCTATCATATCACTAGAATTCAAGTTTGGCAATCGTTCTTTTTTAAAACCTGAAACTGGAATAGTTTTAATTAATTCTTGTTTTTTAGGCACACTTTCCACTAGTCTTGGATCATCCTGATTATTACCATCAATTCGCGTTTCAACATCTAAATCCAATGCGTCCAAACGTATTTTCATATCAATTAACTGTCTTTCATAATAGTCTAAACGCTCTAAATTTACTGTAGATGAATTAGATTTTAAAACACGTATTTTTGTGTATAAATATAATGCAAACAAACCAACAAAAAACGCAACAACTACACCCAATATCACATCGGGATCAGGAACTTCAACTAACATCACAAACAATAATGCATGTTTGTGATTTATCATAATAGAACAACATAATTTCACACTTTACATTAAAGAAAAATATCATTAATCATACACAAAAATCATACCTTACTTAACTGCCTGACCATTCTATCTATCACATCAATGATTTCTACTCCTCGTTCAGGAAAAATATCATCATCTTTTATCACAGAAATCTTCTCAGAGAGTTGAGATATCATATCAATATCATCAGGTAAAACTATACCTAAACCCCGAAGTAAGATAACTGAATAAAAAAATCTCAATAACTTATCTTTAGATTGACTAACCTGTCTGTAATACGCACCTTTTGTGATGCCTAGTTCAGTTTCTATCAAATTTTTATGTTTTAAAATTATTTCAATCTGTCGTTCTGTAAACAATGATTTTTTGATAATTTCTTTAATAATATTATTAAATTTATAATTTTCAGATTTTTCCATAGCTATACAACTCTGTATATCTTATTCCAATTAAACTTTAAAGAACCACAAGAAAACCTGTGTTATGGCTGGCCATGTTGAAACAAACCTAAAATCACAACTAACAAAGAAATCAGCACTACTCTTTGTTTTAATCGATTCTGAGGCTTCTAATGTAAATTCAGCAGTAAAGCTTGCAAAAGAAGTAGAAAAGCTAGGTGCTTCTGCCATACTGATAGGTGGTTCCTCCGCAACGGATCAGATTGAGATGGCAGAACTAGTAAAAAACCTGAAAAAAACAACCAAAATACCAATAATTCTATTTCCTGGAAACACCACAGGTGTGGTTCCACACGCTGACGCAATTTTATTTAGTTCATTAATGAATTCTGAAAATCCATATTTTATTTCTCAAGCACAGGCTCTTGGTGCACCAAATGTTAAAAAATTTGGTCTAGAGCCACTTCCAACAGCATATTTGGTAATTGGAGAAGGAACATCTGCATGGTTTGTAGGCTCTGCTAGGGGCATACCTTTTGATAAACCAAAAATTGCTGCAGCTTATTCCTTGGCGGCACAGTTTCTTGGAATGAGGTTTGTATATCTTGAAGCCGGCTCTGGCGCAATTTCAAATGTAAAACCCGAGATGGTAAAGGAGGTACGTAAAGTCTTTGGGGGGACTCTTATTGTCGGTGGTGGCATTAAAGATCCAAAAATCGCTAGGAGTTTGGTAAGAGCAGGAGCAGATGTCTTGGTAATTGGCACTCTACTTGAGAAAAAAGGCAGCCTAAAAAGACTGGCCGAAATCTCAAAATCTATTCAAAATATAAAGAAATAACATAATGTCTGAAAACCATGCAATATCTCGCATAAAAGAAATTTTAATGCCAGATTACTATTTTGATTACTATACCAACATCTCAAAAGAAGCCTATGCCATTTTTGAAAAGGCCGCAAGCGCCAAATCCACACTGGTAGATTCATCAGGAATAGTAGAGCCAAAAATTGCATTTGATCTGGCTGATCGTGTGGCAAAAATGCATGACATAGACATAGCAGATAACCTAAGACAACTTTTAAAAACAAATGGCAAAGAACTGTCTGCTCTAATTATCTCAAAAGATATAGCGTTGGGAAAACATTTACCTCCTAACACATCCCTTGAAGAAAGACTTGATCTTGCAGTTAGAGTAGGCCTTGCGATAGTAACAGAAGGTGTTACCATTGCGCCATTACAAGGAATAAGTAAGGTCAAAATCAAACAAAACAAAGATGGTTCTGAGTACCTATCAGTATCTATTGCCGGACCAATGAGATCAGCAGGCGGAACCGAATCAGCAGTTACCATGTTAATAGCTGACCATGTAAGAAAGGCAGTAGGATTAGACAAATATCAAGCAAACTCCTTTGATGATGAAACAGGCCGTTTTATCGAGGAATTAAGGGTGTATGAAAGAGAAGCCCAAGGAAGTTTTCAATTTCATGTTCTTGATGAAGATATAGTAACAACAATTTCGAACTTGCCTGTAGAACTTGACGGCGTTGATACCGATCCATTTGAAGTAGTTAATCACAAAAACATGAAACGCATCAAAACTGATCGGGTAAGAGGCGGGGCATTACGTGTTCTAAACGACGGTCTTATAGGCAGATCTAAAAAACTCCTTCAAAGAATTCAACAATATAATTTAGAAGGCTGGGAATGGTTAAGCGAACTAAAAGGCGCCATTCAGACAGGAGATAAAGAAGACTCGGCAGCTAAGAGAATGGAAGAAGTAATTGTTGGAAGGTCTGTTTTATCAGTACCAAAAAAACTAGGTGGATTTAGACTTCGATATGGTAGGGCGTGTAACACTGGATTTGCGTGCATTGGAATTCATCCTGTAATCGCAGAGATTCTAGATCATACTATAACGACTGGAACTCAAGTTAAACTTGACATACCTGGTAAGGGGGCCACAGTAGCATTTGTTGATTCAATAGAAACACCAATAGTCAGACTCAAAAACGGCAATGTGATAAAAATTCATGACGTAAAATATGCAGCTAAAATAAAAAACGAAATAGAAAAAATCCTTCATTTAGGCGACATTCTTATCTCTTTTGGAGATTTTCTAGAAAACAACGCCCAACTCATACCAACAGGTTATGTAGAAGAGATTTGGATAGAACAACTACGCGAAAAACTTTCTAAATATGAGCCAGATGATAAAAACACACACCTAACTAGATTTCTAAACGAAATACCAACTTTAGATGAGGCAATAACAATCTCACTAGATTTTCAAATCCCATTACATCCACACTATCTGTATTATTGGGATCAAATCACTACAGATGAGTTTAAGGCCGTTTTACAACCACTTGATATTCAAAACGATGTAATTTACTACCCAAAAACTTGCAAACCCATTCTAGAAAAACTTGGAACCCCACATGAAGTCCTGAATGATTCCATAGCACTAAAAAATACTGAAGCAAAAATTTTCTTTAATTTACTTTTTAGAAATTCAATCAAACTAGATAATTCAGTTACTATACCTAAAATGATATCAAACTACTCAGGAATCATAATTCGTAATAAATTTTCAACATCAATAGGAGTCAGAATTGGGAGGCCAGAAAAAGCAGCCTTGCGGCAAATGAAGCCTCCAGTACACATACTTTTTCCAGTAGGAGACAAGGGTGGTCCTACACGAGACTTGCTAAAGGCATCAAACTATGCTAGCTTCTATTCTAATATTCATAATCGTGTTTGCCAAAAATGTAACGAACCTTCCATAGGAATACTGTGCCAAAAATGTGGTAATAAAACATCAATTGTATACGCTTGTCGAATATGTAGAGAGAATCTCCAATCTCCTTTTTGTCAAAAATGTAAAAAAGTTGCATTATCACACTCTTACAAACCATTTCCACTAAAGACATCATTACTCTTAGCACAAGAAAAAACTGCAATCCGCGCACAAGAGCCTTTCAAAGGAGTAAAGGAGCTAATTAGCCAAGATAAAATTGCTGAACCGCTTGAAAAAGGACTTATTAGACAAAAATATGAACTGACAGTTTTCAAAGATGGCACTGTAAGATTTGATGCAACCAACTGTCCACTCACTCATTTTAAACCATCTTGGATTGGAACACCAATTGAAAAACTAAAAAATCTAGGCTACATTCATGATAAAGATGGCAATGTTCTAAATAATTCAGATCAAATAATTGAGTTAAAAATACAAGATATAGTAATTCCAATAGAATGTGGGAAATATCTTGTTAATGCATGTAAATACATAGATACAGAACTAACAAAACTCTATGGGAAAACCGAATTTTACAATGTAAAAACTATAGACGATCTAATAGGTCATCTAATAATTGGACTTGCACCACATACCTCTGTTGGTATAGTTGGAAGAATTATTGGGTTCACCAACACCCAAGTCTGTTTTGCAACTCCTATATGGCACTCAGCCAAACGACGTGATGCTGATGGCGACGCTGATTCCATCATGCTCTTAATGGACAGCCTACTAAATTTCTCCCGGCAGTTTCTCTCAGACAGGATAGGGGGTCTTATGGATGCACCACTTCTTATACAACCAATAGTCATCCCCCATGAATCGCAACCACAGGCTCATAACTTTGAAGTCGTAGAAAAATTTCCACTCTCGTTTTACGAATCAACAACGCTAAATCAGAAAGCTGTTAGCATAACTACAATCGAGATACTCAAATCCCGACTAGAAACAAAAGAGGAGTTTTATGGTTATCATTATACACATCCAACAACTACCATTACGACAACTAAATCTCGAAGTGCATATTCAACACTTGGTTCTATGATTGAAAAACTTGACATGCAAATTCGAAATGCGGAGCTAATTAATGCAATAGATACAAACGAGATTGTCTCACATGTGATCACAACTCACCTCTTACCAGATATTATGGGAAATCTTAGAGCATACGCACAGCAAAGTTTTAGATGTACAGCATGTGGTCAAAGTTATAGGCGAATCCCCTTAACACAAAAATGTAGTTGTGGTAACAATCTCATTCAAACAATCACAAGGGCATCAGTCGAAAAATATCTAAAACTGGCTAAACGATTAACCGAAAAATACGAAACCAATCCTTATCTGAAAACCAGAGTACAAACATTATCAGATGAGATCGATCTGGTCTTTGGCAAAAATAAAGGCGACCAACTTCTTCTTACAGATTATGCCTAATTATCATCTAAGTTTTACGTATTCATAAGCGCCAAGTTTTTTATCAAAACAATATTGAACTTTTTGAAAGTCTTTTCTAAAGAACTTTATTTTTGGTGCAAGTTTTTTAGGATCTCGCTTTTCAATTACAACCTGCTTAATAAATTCCGCAACATCTCTCATCTCGGCTTCTCTCATTCCAAGTCTTGTGAGCTCAGATACCCCAAGTCTGATTCCTCCAGGGTGATAGTAATTCCGTCCTGCCTTAATATCTCCAGGTATTAGCTGCCTGTTTACAATAATATTTGCTTTTTCTAAATCTACCTCCACTTTTCCACCATCAGAATAATCAAGAACATTAACAGCTATCTGATGTGATTTTGTAAATCCTCTCTTTTCTCCAAGCACTTTGAAACCAAAGGCACTTAGCGCCTCAGCTAGAGCTTTAGCGTTTTTAATTACTTGTTTTGCATAATCTTTTCCAAACTCTAAAGCCTCTACAAATGTTATTGCTTTTGCAGCCATGTGATGTATGTGATGGCTACTTGTAAGACCTGGAAATGTGGCTTTTTTGATTACCTCAGCATGCTTTTCAAAACCTAACACTAAACCACCTTGCGGTCCAAATAGGGTCTTGTGGGTACTCATAGTCATGGTATCAGCCCCCTCCCGCAAAGGATCTTGAAACTGTCCTCCAGCAATTAGACCTGCTACATGGGCCGCATCATAATTAATATGAATATTATAACTTTTTAGAAAATCTGCCAGTTCTTTTACAGGATGAGGAAATAGAAACAACGATCCTCCAAACATTGCCATTTTAGGCAATTTGTTTGCGTTCTTTAATTCCTCAATTTTGCCTTTTGTCTTATCAACATCTATTGCCATTTCTTCGGCATCAAAAGGATAGAATTCTATATCAAGACCATGAACCAAACCTGCAGTACCAGAGTGTTCCTTTTTTCCATGTGAAATATGTCCTCCAGCAGGAATTGATGGCGCAAGCATTACATCTCCTGGATTAGTAAATCCACAATATACAGCCAGATTTGCTACAACTCCAGAAATAGGTCGCACATCTGCAAATTCTGCTCTGAATAGAGCCTTTGCAAGTTTCATGCATTCAAACTCTACTTTATCTATGTATATGCAACCAGCATAAACACGTTCACCAGGCCATCCTTCCGCATAACGATTTCCAAAATCAGAGAGTAATGCTTCCTTTACTGCAGGGCTGGGGACATTTTCACTTGCTATTAGAGGAATGGAATTTTCAAACCATTTGTTGTGTTCTTTAAGCATTGAAAAAATTCTCTTGTAAGAATTTTTGTTAGAGTCTGCCATGCCTTGCGAACCAACTTTCCCAATTTAAAAACACCG
>VHBM01000037.1 GCA_016871975.1 Nitrososphaerota archaeon
CTGATGCTACCATGTGAAGACCGACCTTTCTCTGAACAACCTTTGCAGCCATGCCATTGACAAATGATGCAGCAGCTGATGATTCTAGGGGATTTCTGTTTCTTGAAAGCATGCTTGCTACAATTCCAGATAGCACGTCGCCTGTTCCGCCAACTGTCATTGCCGGAGTCAGTTTTGTGTTAAGAAATGTCTTTTTTCCATCAGAAACAATGTCTGTTGCGCCCTTTAAGAGAATAGTTATAGAGTTTTCTCTTGCATGTTTTTCTACAATAGCGATTCTTTCTTTTTTTGACTCTGGAAGTGTGTCTCCAAACATTTTTTTAAACTCGCCAGCGTGAGGGGTCACTATAACATTTTTGTTTTGAATCAGAGGCAGAATATAGTTTACAAGCGCACTGGCATCAAGTGAGAGTCTGACATCTCTATCAAGCAGGGATTTTACTAACAGGTTTAGTGCCTCCTTGTCTGCTATAGCAAGACCCATTCCTATTGTGGCCGAATCAAGATCATTTGGAATCTGACCTAGAAGTTTGTTTACTGCACCACGTGTCAACTTTGAATCAACAAGCGGAATTACAATTAGGTTTGGAGATATTGCACGAGTTGCCTGAACATTTACCTTTGGAACACATGTGTACACAAGGTCAGCGCCTGTTCTTAGTGCTGCAATTGATGAAAGAATAGGAGCTCCGTGATAGAGGTAGCTGCCGCCAACAACTAGTACCTTGCCATTGTCACCTTTTCTTGAAGTTAATTTTCTTGCAGGAATGAATTTTCTTACAATGCTAGCTTGTAGATTTTGTGCTACCAACAGAAGACGCTCCCTGTTTTGACGAATAAACGTTCTTGTTCTTGCCTTTTCTTTTTGAAAAGAACACCTTTCTTGCAAAGGCCAAGTATGCAGTGTGGCCTATTCCATGAAAAGAATGTCTTGTTTTTCCCTCCCTTGCATCGATGGTACGCACGATGTGTTCTGTGCATTCTATATCTGAGAACTCGTTTCTTACTAGTTCTGATACCAAGTTTTCAAGCTGATTCATCGTAGGACAAATTGCGATAAATCTTCCACTTCCCTTTAGCATTTTTCTTGCCTGTGGGACAACAGACCAAGGATCACCTAGATCAACTACTACAAGATCTGCATCTGTATACGGAACTTTTTTTACATTTTTTATGTCAAGTTTTTTCATTGTCACATGTTTTGACATGTCAGCCTTGTCGATATTTTTTTTGGCAATCTCCATGAATTTTTCTTCTACATCAAATGTATACACATGACCACGCGGCTTTACAATGCTTGCAAGAAATGTTGTCATTGAGCCGCTGCCTGTTCCAATTTCAATTACCTTTTGTCCGCTTTGCAGTCCAGTCCTTGCTGCAATGTATCCAAGATCCTTTGGATAAACTATCTGCGTTCCGTGTTGAATCCTCATGATAAAATCGTAAATTGTTGGCTCCATAAGATAGACATATTTTCCTTTGTTAGTTGTCAGTCTAGAGCCATATTCTTGGCCTATTGCATCTGAGTGTTTTATTATTCCAATATGTGTGTGGAACTGCTGATTTTTTGAAATCTTTGCAAGCCACTTTTTTGAATCATCATAAAAGAATAAGACATAGCTGTTTTGTTTAATCTTGGCCAATCTGCAGTTTCACTATTTTCCCAGAAATTAAGGTATATTTTTTGTTATAATTCTAAAAGTATTGAAAGCGCTCTTCGACTGTCAGGGTCTTTGTTTGTGCCACATTATGTAGCAGCTTGTCACGTAGTTTTTGGTGTACCATTCGAAATAGTGTTTCTTCGGGTCTTGTCAAGCTGTTTTTTTCTAGCTTTTCTCCCAGTTTGACATACAGCTCTTGGAGCATTTGCTCGTTTACTTCATCGTTTTTGATTTTTTGTATAGTTTCGATCACTGTTGGCTCATCAAGGCGTTGTGTTTGTGATTCTGTATCCTGTGGTTTGACATGGCTCTGAGGCTGTGTTTGACCTTTTTCACCTGTCTCAATTATGCTTAAAACTAGTTTTTTTAGAAGCTCAGATGCAGTACAATTCCTATTTTTGCATATTTTTAGAAATTTTTCAAGCTCATCAGGTGTTAATTTTGTTGATACTTCGTTGAGTGGCATGTCTTCGATGTGCCAGACTCGATTATAAGGATTAAAGATAGTTTTGGTTTTGATCATGATTTAAAAATTTTTATTATTTGCGATCAAATTAAACAGTTGATAAAATTATCAAAGATGTGATTTATCTTTCAAGATCACGTATTTGGTTGTGAGGGTGTCAAAATATGTCCTTCAGTCGAAGATGCAAATTCTGTGGCCGTGAGATATACTATGAGGATTTCACGGGAAAAGGAAAGTTTTACGACGACACCCTCTTTACTCAGTTTCATCGATGCCGAAAATAGTTACATTCGCCTTGGAGTTGCAATTCCTAAAAGATCAAGCGCTCGTTCAAGTGTAGACTTGAAACAATAAACAAGACAGAGTCTTTGATTTACAATTTCTTTGTTGTCATTGTCTAGTACAGGAACGTGTTCATAAAATGAGTTAAAGGAAACAGCTAGATCATAGCAGAAACGTGCAACTACTTTTGGAGACAGGTTGTTTGCAGCATCATTTATGCAAATATCAAATTTTGCAATCATTTTAAGAAGATTGGTTTCATAATCTGTGCTGAGTAATTCAAATGATGAATCAAACTTTGGTTCAGAGCCTGCTTTTTCTAAGATTCGTGATGCCCTTGCATAAGAGTATTGTAGATAGGAACATGTGTCGCCTTCTAAGCTGAGTGACTTTTTAAGATCAAATGTAATTATTTTGTCAAGATCTTGCTTTATCATCTCGTATCGAAGTGTTCCAACTGCGACATCGGCAGCTATTTTTGAAAGGGTATCATTGGCAAGATCTGTGTTTCGTTTTTTTGCTTCTTCAAATATTCGCTTTTCAAGCGATTCAATAACATCGTCTGCGTTTATGTAAATCCCCTTTCTTCCAGACATTTGTGCCTGTTTTCCCTCTATTTCATGACCAATCGCCTTTACAGTATCTGCGCTAAGCGTCACAGATTCGTAGCTTAGATGAGAATAGGCATCTTTTTCTGGCTTTAATTTTGTAATAAGACTTGTAATTATTTTCTGCAGCCGCGTTTGTCTTGAATCAATTACCGTGATTACTTTTTGGCCACTAAACTTCAATTTTTGATTGTTATTTTTCTCAAGTGTTGTTTCCCACAGCATCGTACCGTTTGGCTGTGTGCTGTATTTTTTGTAATAGAATGGATCATCGATAATGCCAAGCTTCCATGCTGCATATGGGATGTCTTTTGCAATGTATGTTGCAACGCCATTACTTCTTACAAGAACCTTATCTTCTTCGCCTTGCGCTTCAATTACCCAGCAGTTTGTGTTTTTTCCTTCTTTTTCAAATCTGACTAGACTCATTTTCTTTAGCATTTCAAAAATTTTATCCCAGAGTTTTGAGTGAATTATCTGTGATTCAAAGTTAAGGCAGTCATAGTAGACGCCCATTTTCCAACAGGTCTTTAGCTGTTCTGCAAGTACCTTTCTTGTGATTATATTTGCAAACTTGGCAAGCTCAGAATTCGGATCTTCAAGTGCTTGCAAAACTTTGTGTCTGTATTCGGCAAACTGTTTGTCAGACTCGTATTTTTCTGTTGTCTTGACATATACTTCGTCTCCGCAGTAATGATCAAATTTTTTTTCGTTTGGTGGAGCTTCAGAAAATCCGCCATACTTGAATCCAACTATAATGTCTGCTACCTGGAGACCGGAATCATCAACATAGTTTAGAATCTTGACATCATGATTTGTTTTTTTTAAAATACGTACAACAATATCTCCAATTACCAAGTTTCTGATATGGCCAATGTGCAGGGCTTTGTTTGGGTTGACACTTGTGTGCTCTACTATTACTGACTTTTTTTTGCCAATGTCAATGAACCCAAAATTTTCGTCAAGTGAGGCCTTTATGATCAAGTTGTTTAGTTTTTGGTTTGAGTGAAAGTTTAGATATCCTGACTTGTGGGCTTCGGTTTTAGCTAGATAATTTCCAAGGTATTTTTTGTAATCTTCGGCAACAATCTGTGCAATATCATATGGCTTTTTTCCTGCTTGTTTTGCAAGCAAAAATGCCACATTACATGTAAAATCACCAAATCCAGGCTTGGCTAACTCTACTACAAACTCCACTTCCCGAAACCCATGCTGTGCGATGATTTTTTTTATGTTTGATTCTATTTCTGTAAGAATTAATCTAAGTGTCAATTCTAAATCTCCGCAAGTTTTGGAGCAATTTTCCCAAGTGCTTCAATTACACCGTCACCTTCTTTTGCAGAAACTACCATTGTTGCATTTGATTTTACATAATCAGATGAGTTGCCAAGAGCTATGCTCAATGACGCACATTTGAATAATGGAATATCGGTTTCGCTGTCTCCAATTGCAATCACATCATCTTTTGTAACAGACAACTTTTTCATTACCTCTTCGAACCCGCTCCCCTTGTCAACTCCTTTTGAATTGATGTGATATGCATACATGCTGTCTGTTAATATGACATTGTGTGAGGCCAAAATTTTTCTTCCCTCTTCGATGTCAAATGTTCGCTGAAGTACAACTTCGGTCATTCTTGGAAAAACTGGTTTTTCTTTTACATTATCAAGCTTTGAGCTTAGAAATTCAAATGCCTTGACGCATTCTTGTTTTTTTCCAATCAAGGTATGATCGTTTGGACCATATGTAATACATCCACCATTTTCTCCTACTGCAGTTCTTGTCATTCCGCCAAAAACCGAAAGAAGATACCCTTCAACCGAAGATCTGCCAGATACAAAAATTACGTTATGGCCTGCATCTTTTAGGTGTCGTAGCGCAGCAAGAGCATCAAGATGGATTGTTCCTCCTCCGTTTTCTGTGATGGTTCCATCAATGTCTATTGCAAAGGTTTTTTTTCGCACAAGACCAAATATCGTATAGCTGATAATAACTGCTACGTAAAATAAGAAAACAAATCATTAAACAAGACAAAGCCAGGATTTAGCTATAGTTGACAAAAGGAAAGATCAAGGAGATAATAAGCAAGGCAAAATTTGGTGATAATATGTCGGATTACAAGATAGTATACAGGGATTTTGAGAGGCTAGTTGAGATTAGCATGGACGAATTTTTAAAAATATCAGACAATTTTGAGGCAATTCCAATGTCAAGAATACAGATTATCAAGAAAAAAAATAAAATTTTGTTCCAAAAGGCAAAACCATGAGATGATTTAGGTGGGAATTCCAGAAAAAATAAAGGCCATTCAAGATGAAATGGCAAAGACTCAGATAAACAAGGCAACAGAACACCACATTGGTCTTCTTCGGGCCAAGCTTGCAAAGCTTAGACGAGAACAAGAAGAGGTCAAATCAAAAAAAGGCGGAAGTGTTGAAGGCTTTGATATCAGACGTGCAGGAGATGCTACAGTTGTACTCATTGGACTTCCAAGCGTTGGAAAATCGACCCTGCTTAACAAAATAACAGATGCCAAGTCTGCAGTTGGAGCATTCCAGTTTACAACAGTAACAGTAGTGCCAGGAATGATGGAATACCGTGGTGCCAAAATTCAGATACTTGACCTGCCTGGAATCATAAAAGGTGCATCTAGCGGCAGAGGGCTAGGCAAAAGAATCCTCTCTGTTGCAAGAAGTGCAGACCTTGTTTTACTTATCTTGGATGTATTTCAGCCAGAACACCAAGACCTGCTAAAAAATGAGCTGACAAACATTGGAATCAGACTCGATCAAAATCCGCCAAATATTATAATTGAAAAAACAAACAGCGGCGGCATTAGCGTTTCACAGATAGTAAGGCTTACCAAGATGTCAGAGGAGCTATTAAAGGACATTTTACGAGTTTATGGGTTTACCAATGCCAGAGTAGTGATAAGAGAGGACATTGACTCTGAGCAGCTAGTTGACTATATCTCAGGAAACAAAACCTATGCACACTCGCTTGCTGTAATAAACAAGATTGATTTGGTCGATAAGAAATTTTTAAACTCGCTAAAATCAAAGATAAAATCAGATTTTGTGCTGGTTTCAGCAGACTCTGAGCTAAACATTGGCGAGCTAAAAGAAAAAATCTATCAGAAACTTAGCTTTATTCGAATTTACATGCGCCCAAAGGGAGGCGAAACTGACTATAAGGAGCCACTCATTACTCGCAAAGGCTCAAGAATTGCTGATGTTTGTAACAAGATTCACCGAAATCTCAGAAGGGAATTTCGTTATGGTCTCGTATGGGGAAAAAGTGTCAAGTTTGGCGGCCAGCGAGTTGGCATCAATCATGTTTTAGAAGACGAAGATGTTCTAACCATAGTAAAGGCAAGAGGTACATAATCTATGGAGCAGGATTTTGAAAATAGGTGGTGTAAGTTTTGCATGACTAAAACAAAACAGGAAATCATATTCCTTCCAGAAATTCCTACATACAAGAGAAGAAGACAGTACAAGTGTACCGCTTGTGGCCATACAAGCTGGCTACAGGGAAGACGTCCCTCTGCTGAAAGCGTCTACTAGTTATTTGCGGGTTAGCTAAACATTTGACTTGGCGGAGGTGAAGACTTTCCCTTGCCAGATGTTTTGTCAACAGAAAATGTTCTGTTGTTTGGAATAACGTATAGTTTTACTGAGGTGTTTATCGCATAGTGTGGTGTGCCATCAGGATTTGTATGATTTGTTGCAACACCAGCTCTGTCAAGATCCACCTTTACCTTTACTATGGTTCCGTCTTCTAGCTCAAAGGAAACATGTTCTTGCCCTACTCGTTTATAATCAAGCATTTTGAATTCAATTTTGTCTTTTGGTTGGCTCATTGAATTATTTCCTGAGTAGAGTATATGCACAGCCTTTAGTAAAGATAGCTCATCAGTTTGATTTGGTCTTCAGTTGTGATTATGTTCTTTGCTGTGAGAAGCTCAAGTAATTCCTTAAACATGGCCTTGTATTCTTCTGGAATTCCTACTTGCCCTGCCTCACCTGGTGGACCTGGTGGACCTCTTGGACCTGGTGGACCTGGGAGACCTTGTTCTCCTGGCTCACCTTGTGGACCTGGCTGACCTCTTGGACCCTGTGGGCCCTGTGAACCTTGTGGACCTTGCACACCTTGTGGACCTGGTGGACCCTTCTCTCCTGGTGGGCCTTGTAGTCCTCGCTCGCCTGTTGGACCTTGTGGACCTCTTGGACCTTTTTCACCGCGTTCTCCTATTGGGCCTGTTACTCCCTTGTCGCCTTTGTCACCCATAGGACCTTGAGGACCTTTATCTCCCTGAGGTCCAGGAATTCCTGTTAATCCTTTATCACCAGCAGGTCCTTGCGGGCCTTGTGTTCCTTTTTCGCCTGGAGGACCTTTTTCACCTGTTGGCCCTTTTGAGCCTCGCTCTCCTGCAGCACCTAGAATTCCCTTGTCACCTGGCGGACCTGGAATTCCAGTAGGGCCTTTTTCTCCTCGCTCGCCCGGTGTACCTGTTACTCCCTTGTCGCCTTTATCACCAGGATGGCCTTTTTCTCCTCGCTCGCCTTTTTCTCCAGGCGGTCCCTTGTCACCACGTTCGCCTTTATCACCGGTAGGACCTTTGTCGCCCTTGTCACCTTTATCACCACGTGCACCCTTGTCACCTGTTAGTCCCTTGTCGCCTTTATCGCCTGGCGGACCTGGAGGGCCCTTGTCTCCTGGCTGGCCTGCCGGACCTCTTTGACCCTGTGGACCTAGAGGACCTGGTGGTCCTTGTGGACCTTTTGGACCAGATGGGCCACGTGTTCCATATTGTAATATATCAAAATCTTTTGGAACCGATTTTTTTTCTGCAACTTTGGCAGGCTTTTTGCCCTCTTTTTTCATCTCAGATACATCAACATCAAAAACTGTGTATGCTGAGGAAAACTTGTCAGAAACAATTATCCAAACAACATCAAGATCAAAAATTGTATCAGGTAGTGGATTGGCATCACTGCCTAAAACTGCGCTAAACTGTCTGTCAGTTACCCTTAGGTGAAAGTCTTCTTTCCATAGCGAGGAAAAGTTTTTTTCAATTAGACTCTCGTCTGATGGTCTTGAATCAGATATGGCGATTTCAACTTCAAAGACGCCAGATGCCTGGCTAAAGGGGGAGGCACCCTGGACCTCGATTTTAGGCTTTGGCAATATCGAGGATGTGATTATGAAGTATTTTTGTATTTGGTGTGTGTTGTTGTACCTGTAGCTTTGTTCTTTGAAACTTGAGTATAGTATTTATCTGAAAAATTTCCAATATCGGAATAGATGAAAAAGCCGTTTGCAAAAAAGCCTCAAAAAGAGAAAATGCCAGAAGAGACAAGCCTGACAAATATAGATTATAACAAAAACAAGCTTTTCAAAAAGGGCGTAAACCTCATGGCAGATGAAAAGCTTGAGGATGCGGCACGTGTCTTTGAGCAGGTATTAAGAATTGATCCTAACCACGTTGACTCGCTTTTAAAATTAGGATATGCCAAGTTTCATCTTGACGATTATGAAGGGGCTATGAAAATTTATGATAGAATTTTAGATATTGATGTCACAAACGCAGAAGCCTGGAATCTCAAAGGACTGGTTCATTATGAAAAGAAAAACTATTCCAAGGCACTTGACTGCGTTGAAAAGGCAATTGAATCAGACTCTACATACGGCATGGCATGGTACAACAAGGGATGTTTTCTTTCCTTGCTAAATCAGGTTCCCGAATCACTTGAGGCACTAAAGCGTGCAATTGAGATTGATGTAAAAAATGCAAGAAAGGCAGTCAAAGACAAAGACTTTACAAATGTAAGACTAGAAGAAGGATTCAAGCGAATTGTTGAAGTTGTTGTGCTAGAATCAGTTAGACAAAACTATCATACAATTGGCTCCATAGTCTGGACCACATTTATTGATAAAAAAGAAGTCGAAGTTGCTTTGCAAAAATTACTTGAGAAAGGCTTGATTGTTAAAAATGAGAAAAAACAGGCGTTTCACAAAATCGATGTCTATGATCTTGCGCCAGAGATGGCTGAAAAAATCGGAACAGAAAAGAAGGGTCTTCTTGGCGTCAAAAAAAGACTTCCCAGTCCAATTAAAAATCTAAAAGAGCTCAGTCTTGCAATTCAAGATGTCAGGTCCTCAATTGAGGAAGAAGACATTGAAAAGACAATAAACAATTTTGATCTTTTTATTGATTCATCAAAATTTGGTCCGCAAATGATCGAGCAGTTTTTTGAAGAACATCGCGAAATCAGGCTGTGGAAAATCAGACTAAAGGACAAGGGAATTGATTATTTGCGCGAAAACAAGCAGAAAATGCTTACACTTTTTGATAACGTTGAAGCGGTAATAACAAAAATGCTGCGAAACGAAGTAGCATAAGTTTATTCTGCTGACAAATCCCAATAGTTTGCGTTTTCTTGCTTTATTATTGGCTTGTTGAGATTTTTCCATTCCTTAAATGAGCGAACATACAGCTTTACGTTTGGATGATCAACTGACTTTAGTGCGTAATATGCAAGGCCAGATAGAGTCCCAACACTTCCACAATACGTAATCACCTCTGCATCATTTCTTACATTTCGATTTTGTAAAAGGCGTTTTAGCTCGTCTTTTGGCCTTAGAATTTTATCAGCTGATGCAAGCGTTCTGTATGGGATGTTTATTGCACCAGGGATATGCTGCTCTAGATAATTTAGGCGCTCTCTGTTATCAACTAGAATTACATTTTCTTTTTCCTTTGCCTTTTCAAGATAATCAGCTGTTGACAAAATATTAGGATGTAGCTTTAGTGAGTGATCCTTTTTGCTAAAGGATGGAACCTTTGTGTCATTTTCAAGACCAAGCGACTTCCACTGTCCATATGTTACATCAAGAAGCGAGACATCTTCATGGCCTATGTATTGTAAGGTCCATGCCACACGTGATGCTAGTGCACCAAACGTATCATCATACACTACAACTGGCGTTTCATCATCGATTCCAAATGACTGTGCAATTTTTAACACCTTATCTGGGCTGTCATCAGCCAATAGGTTTGCAAGAGGAAGGTTTACAGCGTTTGGGATATGGTTTTGTTTGTAATCTTCTTCCCGTCTTACATCGATAACTCGTACACTGTTGTCTCTAAGCTCAGACCGTAGCGAGTCTGCGTCTATTGTAGTACGCAGAGTTTTTTCTCTGCTCAAGCAGCACACTCGCCTTTTCCTGTTCTTGTATGATAGCTTGAATCGCTTCCATAGTCTGCATAAAAGTCCGCATCCTGATCTTTTGTTGGAGGAATTGTTAGTGGTTCTAGGATTTTCTTAAAGTCATTTACAGATTTTATTTCCGAGTTTTCGTTTCCCTTGACAACTCGATGAATCCATGAGGCTAGCGTGTCGTCTTGCTTTTTGTTTTTCTTGAACACTTCGATTATTTTCAAAATAATTGGAATTATTCGCTTTGCCGGGACACGTAAACAGTTTACACCAAGCATTGCCTCTCCATCTGCTC
>VHBM01000038.1 GCA_016871975.1 Nitrososphaerota archaeon
ATTTTTAATGAAACATCTATGTGTTCCCTGTCCGTCCTGTGATGGAGACAACCTATTTTATACAAGATATGAAGCTCCGCTAAAGATTCTTCAGGAGCGAAGCTGGCTTTTGTGTAAAGATTGCGGTTATCAAATTCAAATGGATAAATGGAAAAAGTCCGTGTGCTGTGCCTAAAACAGCCTTCCCTTTTATTTTCAGCTAGGTTATAAACCGAATTTTATTATTTTATTGGTTGGGCCTTAAGCGATACGTTGCAATGCGTCTTCTCACCATGTTTGGTGTGCTTATGGCCACCTTATTGCTAACAATTGCACTTGTTGGCTCCAACATGGATGTTATCCTAAAGCAAGGAGTTGCCTTTCAGGTACGAAATGAGATTACTCAAAATCCAGCCATTGCTAGCAACTTTGCGAGTGCAGACGAGTTTGAAAAATTTGTCCAAGAACAAATCGACCAGAGATCTAAGGCATTAGGTCTTGATGCGCCTTGGTATTCGCCTCAAAGGGTTGGATTAACAATATACAAGATCTTGATTTTAGATTTTGGGCGTGCGACTTTTCTTACAAGCGATTCTGGCTCTTCGGATGTAAAGGATATCTTGTTAGAAAAAATACCAAAAACTATTCTTCTTTTTACTACCGCAACTATAATAATTTCAATCATAGGGATTTTCCTTGGTTCTCTTGCTAGCAGCAAGATTAATTCAAAAACAGATAGAATAACCTCTACGTTTGCTGTAGTTAGCAGCAGCTTTCCGGTGTGGTGGATTGGGATGATCATGATCTTTGTTTTTGCCTTTGTTTATCATCTATTCCCAGCGCGTGCTACACCATCGGTGTTACCGTCAGATTCTGGATACATAGCTGCGCTTTTGTATCACATGACGCTTCCTTTGATAACAATTGTTTTGATAGGTTTTGGATCGTGGGCATACCTTGTTCGCAATTTTATGATTGGCACTTTGCAAGAAGACTTTGTTATTGCAAAAAAAACTATTGGCATAAATCAGAAAAAGATAGTTTATGGCCATGCGCTAAAAAATGCCGCGCCGCCAATTGTTACTATTTTAGCACTTAGCCTATCAGGTTCGCTTGGAGGTGCAATAATTACAGAAGCAGTTTTTGATTGGCCTGGTATGGGTCGTCTTTACTTTGATGCAATAAGTGTGATGGATCTTCCTGTGATTATTGGTGCAACATATGTTTTGACAATATTTTTCCTTGCAAGCATCTTTGTTGCGGACTTGCTTTATGGTTATTTTGATCCAAGGGTAAAGACGAGTTGATATGAGTACAGCACCACTAAACGAAATTGGCCAAGAGTTTGTAAAAAACAAAATTGGTCTTGCTGGAATTGGCATTTTGGTTACACTTTTTATTATATCGATTATAGCTGTTCTCACAATACCGCTTGACACTCTGAAAACATGGAATAATCCAGAAAGTTGGCTAGAGTTTCCAAAAATAGCACTTCCTGCATGGATAAACCTGTTTCTTTCTGAAAAAATTCCAGAGCATCAGATTCTAACAAATTCCAAAGATTCGCACTATAGTGAAGATGAGCTTGCCATATTTTCACAAGAATTTAGCGTTGTTTACGAATTCGATGACTTTCCAAATGACTTTATCTATGAATTTACAGCAAAATATTATGGGGCTCCGCTTTTACAAATATCGGTATTAAGACCTGATGACACGACTATAGAGCTATTATCACGTTCATTGCCATACTCAGAAGCTACAATACATCATGAACGGATATTTTCAACGGATGACACGATAAAAAAGAATATTTTCTTACAGGCTGAAAAGTTTGGTTTTCCTTTAAATGACATTTCAGCTGAGCAGGTTGTTTTTTCAGAATCAAGTTCACAAAAAGTTCTAAATGGCAGATATGTCTTTTTGATAAGACTTGTTGATGTAAGTTCGGAAAGCGAAATTGTTGATTCTAGCTTGATTTTAGGCGGCAAGGTTTTTGGTTTTGTTGGGACAGATGAGCTCAGACGAGACTTGTCTGTGGGATTATTGTGGGGAACTCCTCTTGCTTTGTTTATTGGCATAGCAGTAGCGATTGGCTCTGTTGTGATGGGGCTATTGTATGGTGTCTATGCAGGATTCATTGGTAAAAAAACGGATGAAACTATGATGCGGTTCAATGATGTGATTTATGCGCTTCCAGCACTACCGTTTTTGATCATATTGGCAGTGACTATTAGCAATAGTATTTTTGTGATGATTGGTTTTCTGATGATTTTTGGCTGGGTAGGAATTGCCAAGGTTTCACGTAGTATGGCATTGCAGATCAAGACAAGACAATATGTCGAGGCCTCAAAAATAATGGGTCAGCGTAGCTCAAAGATAATTCTAAGACATATTTTGCCCCAGCTTTTGCCTTATGCGTTTGCAAGTGTGGCAATTTCTGTGCCTGCTGCAATCACAACAGAAGCAGGTCTTAGTTTTTTGGGTCTTGGAGATCCTAGTTTTCCAACATGGGGTCAGATCCTTCATGATGCAAGCATACATGGTGCTGCTGCACGAGGGCTTTGGTGGTGGGTTATACCTCCAGGGCTCATGATAGCAGTGACAGGTCTAGCGTTTGTGTTTATTGGAAATGCGCTAGATACCATAGTCAATCCAAGGCTTAAACGATAACTATGCTTTTTTTGCAGTTTCTTGTGGTACAGAATCTAAAAGATTGTGTCTTTTAGCGCCAGACATGTGGTGCTCTGCTTCGCATGCCTGACAAATCGAAGAATCATTGTATGTCCTAATACCACATTCACAAGATTTGCACTTGCACTCAACTGGAGTTTTGTGCATTAGTTATTTGAATAATCAAAAAATAATGAATTTAATTCTTTAATATCTCAAAATTTCGTATTAACTCTACTGTAGTGTCATTTAGTTTAACTGTGTATGCTGCCGAGTTTTCGTCTTCTGATGTAGACAAAAGTTCTGCAAATTTTGTCTTGTCTTTTCCACGTTCATAGGTTCCACCGGTCTCCTTTACACATAATGGAAATTTTTGCATCTTGATTTGATTTTTCTTAAGATAGGTTATGAATTTTTTATAATCTTCTGTTTCATACCAATCATAGTTTTTTTCTTCACACGCGGCAATCCAAGCATCAATTGTATTTTGATAAATTGCTTTTTTCCGTAGCTCGTCTAATGTCATAATATGGTTTTAAAAGTCGGCTCTTTTCATCTTTGAGCCACAGCGTGGACATTCTGCACCCTTAAACCTGTTATTACAGGTAAGGCAAACATACTTTACAGTTGGTGTTTGATTTAGTCCAAAAAATCCTCCGCCACCAAAATTACCGTATCCGCGCATTCTACTCATATACCGCCTTCTAAGCATTAATGGGAATGCGATAAAGATTGCAAGTGCTGCTCCCAGTCCATATGGAAATGGAAGTATCATTTGTAGTCCAATACTGACTGCCAAGCTTGCAAAAAGAAATATCAAATACGTTTTGTAATTAAACAAGACAACATCCATCTGCTAAAAAGCCTTATAAATTTTTGTCACATTTTCATATGATTTTTTGTTGTCTAATCAATCACAGTCATGCTAAGTTGGTTTCCATTGCTATCCCATGCAAAAATGTCATCATCATCATATGGTGATTGTACTATCAAAGAAACCAGTCCGAAAAAATTATGCAAATCAGTTAATGATGGTTTTGCAGAACCACATGGGTGAGAATGAACTACGCCGACGTAATCTAGATCAAGTGGCAAAAAGGATTGTGGAAAGCCTGCAAAGGTTGGATCACTATAAGAAAATGGTGGTATGACCAGGCCATCGATTGTAATTTTTCCTTTTTTTGATTTGCCTTTTAATATGAGAATCCCCTCATTTGGATGCTTCATCTTACAGTAAGATAAGATGCTGTCACGTACATCTTTTTTTAGTAAAATATGCCTCTCAAACTTTTCTTTTTTGAATATCACATAGGATGGTTTTTTTAAAAACTAATTAAGTTTAGGTAAAGTTTTGCTTATTTGTTAATATTTTGTATTTTGTACTGGATATTGTTTGTAGTTTGTTCTCGATATCAAAAATAATCTCAGAAATTTTTTGTTTGATTTCAGATAATTCTTTTTCTAGATTCTGAATTTTTGATTCAGCATCCTGTTTATCAGATAAATTCTTTGATGTATCTTTTTCTAGTCTTTCCAGTTTTTCGTTATTAAAGGTATCAAGTTTTTTTCCTGTCTCTTCTTTTTTGTGAGAAAACTCCAATATTTTTGAGACATAGCTATCAAGCAATGAGATCGTCTCGTCAATATTTGCAATAGTTTTTTCACTGTCTTTTACAGAAACTGAACCCCCTTGAACGCTTTTTTTTGCAGCTAGCAAAATGTTAACTATGTTTTCTTTATTGACAGGATCAAGTGCATCAAATGGTTCTGTGACCAATTTCTCAAGAAGATGTTTTTGTGGCTTGTCAAATGAAGACACATATTCATATCTGCTTAATGGTCGTGAAATTTTTGTAAATTGTGTGTTAATTTCGTTTTTGAGTTGGTTTTTTTCGCTTTCTAAATTATCAATTATCTTTTTTGTTTTTAAAAAGTCCAGATATTCTTTTGAAGCCTTTGTTTTCTCAATCTCATTTCTAAGATCCTTTATTCTAATGTCATATTTTTCAACATTTTTTTTAAGCTCAGAAATTCTTGTATCTTTTTCTGCCAAAGTTTTTCGCAATTCATTAATTAATGATATATTTGATAAAACTTTGGAAATATCATTTTGAAGTTTTTGATAATTGTCAACTAGTTCTTGAATTTCAGATTGAACAGACGTCATGGCAGCAAGAATGTCTTTTAATTTTCCAGCATATTTTTTTGCAAATAGATGAATTATTTTTGAATTCTTGCCTAACACATCGCCAATTTTTTTTAAAATTTGTGCAGTTTTTTCATTAAACTCTAAAACACTATCAAATGAGGAGATATCAGAAAATTTGATTTTGCATTCATTTTGAATGGTTGATATGACTTCATCTTTTCCACGTGCAACAATAACCTGCAAACGTTTGTCAAGCTCATCTGCCTTTAGATTATCTTGTTTTAGCTCATTTGTGATTTTGAGAATCTCGTCTGTGTTGGATTCGATTTTTTTCTTAAATGGTTTAACTTCGGCAACAATAGTTTTTGTTCGTACTAAAATAACATCATCTAAAATGCCTTTTACTTCAGATAGTTTGACTTGTTTTTCTTTTTGTGGTTCTATTGTTTCTTGCTCTGTCTTCTTTTTGCCCCATCCAAAAACCATATTGATGGTTTAGTTATAGTAGATTAAATGTGTTAGATGTGTATAGTTTATCAAAAATTTAAAAACTGTTTTTTATGTAGTTTGATATGGCAAATGTAAAAAAATTTCATAGTCGAATTGTAAAGAAGCAAATTCTAATTAATGCCACACATGATAAAGTTTGGAAAAAGATTAGCAATATTGTTGGTTTGCCTGGCTGGATTGATGAAATAAAAAAGGCTACGTATTTATCAAAAATAAAACGCGGTGTTGGTGCCATCCGAAAATTGATTTTTGATGATGGAAATGTAATAGAAGAACATATTGTCATATGGAACCCAAATCATTCCTTTTCATATATTGCAACGACTGGTCTTCCATTACGCGTATATCATGCAACTCTTTCAGTTCAGCCAAAAAATAAAAAATCTGCTTATCTTACATGGTCAACATATCTAAACAGCAAGAAAATGACGGTAAAGCAATTCAATGAATTTATTTTATATTTAGAAGCATTTTATGAAAAATCGCTCCAAAATATCAAATTCCAATTAGAGAATTAACAAGATTAAATACAATAAAACCAAATTTCTTTTGTGAGCGATATTCGTTTTACAATGCTAGGTATTGCATTAATTTTTGCTGGTTTTTTGATTCTGGGAATTTTCGGTGGCCAGTACATGGAGGCATCTATTCAAGCACAAGAATTTGCAGATTGTTTTGATTATAATGAAAATGTGCAGCCTACGTCAATAGACTGCAATGTTGTGTTACAAGACAAGTCAGCCCTCACTGCAGTTATTGTGGCTTTGATTGGAGGCGGAATTGTATCTTTGATAAAAGGAGTTAGAGGAAAATGGGATCAGGATGTAAAGCCGCAAGATATGGTAGGCCCAAGCAATCCAAAATAATCCATAAAACTTGGAAATTATGTTATATTATATTCCCAGAAGCTATGATTCTGGCCAATTACAGCCACATTCTGGGCAAATGCCTCTAAAATTATAACATCATAGCCGTTTTCATTTAATTGATTTGCTGCTGCAAGTCCTGCAATGCCAGCACCAATGACAATTACATCATGATATTCAGATTCTTCTGCTGTTACTAATGTTTGAGTGTAAATTGAGAAAAGAAAAACTGCCGCTATAATCAGAGCTAATTTCAATAGGTCACATTACATTTAGACCTCAAGATAAAGATGATCCTGGCATTACGAAAAGTTAGATAAATTTTATTTTGTATGCGAGTTTTGAGCCGATGCCTTAAGTACTACTGTTTTCTTAAATTAAAATCTGAGAACGTTTGGAGCCAACAGAACAGCCTAAACTAGGCACAAATATCAATTATTTTGTCATAACTGCGATTTTTATCGCAGTTTTAATCTACAGTGTTGGAAATGCGTGGGGCCTTTTACTTGTTGGATTTGCCTTAAACACATTTGGTGATGTGAGATACTACTTTTTTGAGTTATTTGGAATCTTTGATAGATCTGATATTGCTACACCGTTGTGGGTCGCAGGCACATGGTTGTGTGCTATGCACTTTACAAACACAGAGATGTATAATATTTTATGAAAAATGACAGGTATAGTATTTCTAATCTGTGTGTGAGTTGTAAAAAGTTATCATGTTGTACTGACTTTTTCCCACCCTTACTTTACCCAAGTGATCTAGCCAGATTAAAAAATGTAGGTAAATCAGAAAATGAGTTCCTAAAAAATATCAAAATAAATGGCGATATTATAAAGACGATTAAGAAAAAAGAAAATTCCACAGCATGTGTGTTTTGGGATGAGGGCAAGAGATCATGTGGAATATACAATAACAGGCCTTTTGACTGCAAAATGTTCCCATTTGATATTGTATGGACAAATAATGAATATCATTGGATAGTGTATTCCTGTAATCCAGACAGCGACTGGGCATGGACGGAAGAATATTTGAGGAAACTGGAATCCGATCCGCAGTTTGATGAGATGATGAAAAACGGTGCAGCCATTAGAGTTACCTCGGAAAATGCCGAATGTCTTGCAAATATTGATGAACCACCATATGCAGTATTGCGTAAAATAAACTGGAAAGAGGATAGCGCCTGAAGATCTAGTTTTTTAAAATATTCTAATTTAGTTAAATCATTGAAAATTCTTGTTACAGGCGCATCGGGGTTTATCGGATCAAGGTTAGCTACCAAGCTATCTGAGAATGGACATACAGTAACAGGTTTAATTCATGAACATGACATCAATCTGGCAATTCAAAAACACCAAGTGGATCTTGCAAATTCAAATTTCTCGATTCCAAACGAACCCTATGATGTTGTCTTTCACTTGGCTGCAGTTACCCCAATGGAAAAAGACAAAAACGCAGTCAAAAAAGTCAATTACGATGGAACTGTAAATCTTTACAATTATCTAAAGAATAAAGCAAAATTTATTGTCTATGCATCTGGGCTTGGAGTCTTTGGAGATCCTGGAAATATAGTTGATGAAACCACACCTTTAAGACCACATACCTATTATGCACAGGTAAGACTAGATGCCCAGCGATTCTTGGAAAAAAACTGTAAAGAAAACTCAACTCCACTTACCGTTACATATTTTGGCGAAGTATATGGGAATGGCGGATGGTTTGTATCACAAATAATTCAAAGACTACAAAAGGGACGATTCAAGATTCCAAAGTCAGGCGAGTATTACCGAAGCTTTGTCCATGTGGATGATGTAGTCAATGCGCTAGTTGCAATAGCTGAAAAAAATGCAATAAATGAAACTTTTGTTATTACAGATTCAAATCCTGTTTTGTTTAAAGAGTTTATCAATTATACCTGTGATTTGCTTGGCGTTGAACATCCAGGAAACATACCGACAATTCTTGCCAAGGCGGTCATGGGTGGAGATTTTGTAAAACTTTTGACAACATCGATTCGAGCATCAAACGCAAAGATTGCAAATATGATTCAATTTAGATATCCATCATATAAGGAAGGCGTAAAGGCAGTAATGTCTCAAGTATAGTTTTCCAAATTTTTAAAATCGCTTTAAATTGTATGAGTTTAATTCTAACGTGTTGATGATAGAATCACCAAAAAAATTAGTTCCAAAATTTTTTGAAAAAACTGCCAAATCTTATGATAAAGTTGTTTTCTGGACTACATTTGGAAAAGATAATTATTGGAAAAAAGAAATTCTCAAAAAAATCTCATCCGTAAATACAGTTTTAGATTTGGCATGCGGAACAGGTATACTTACAAGGTTAATTGCAGATGCCAATCCCAATGCAAAAATAATTGGTGTTGATATTATGCAAAATTATCTTGATGTGGCAAAAACAAATTCTCAAAACTATGACAATATGGCATTCCTAAATCAAGATGCCGAAAAACTAGATATTGATTCAAAATTTGACTGTATTACAGCATCTTATCTTCCAAAATACTGCAATGCTGAAACATTGATAAAAACATGCACTAAACATCTAGAAAATAATGGAAAAATAATCTTTCATGATTTTACATATCCAAAAAATAAGTTTGCACAGAGTCTTTTTGGTCTATATTTTGTTGTGTTGAATGCGATAGGAATTTTTAGTCCAAGTTGGAAAGAGGTTTTTAGCGATCTTCCAAAATTATTAAGATCAACTACTTGGCTAGATGATTATGAAAAAGCTATGATGGATAATGGTCTTAAAACAGAAAAAAAACTTTTGACTTTTGGCTCATCTGCTATTCTTGTTGGCAAGAATATTAGCTAACAATATCTCTTCTGAAACATAAAACAACACAGTGCTATTAGCGATAATCTCGTAATTTCTTTTTACCGTACCGTCTGAACCAGATTCAAAGGAAATAATGTTTCTTAGTGCAGCGATATTATTTTGCGTAAGAATTGAACCGATGCCTTTATTTTTTCTTAACAGTTCAGATAGAATTTGTTCAGAAAGTTTTGATGAATCAAATGAAACGGTAGCACGAATTACTGGCAAATTGTTTGCTGTAATTACTACTTTACGTACAAAATTTGTTCCAGAGATGCGATTTTGTTCTACTACCTCTAATTGAACATCACCTTGCAATTTTTGCTTAAGAAATGTCTCTATCTGCCCTACTGGTACATCAAGTAGGCTATTAACAAAGGAATCTTGCATTACAATTAATTCTATAATGTATAATTCAGTTAAACATATCTTAAAATAAAAAATAAGACTGTGCCAATCATTACTCCTATGCTTATAATTTTTAATGTGATTTCTTTTTTCTTTATTTTAGTATAGTCTGTAGAATCTTTTTTAAGAGCTTTGTATTGCCGAGAAGTTTTTATCAAAATATAGCTCAAAATCCCAGCTAGTGCTGCAGGTATACTGCTTTCAAATGAAATAGAGTTTGTTTGAATTGCAGATCCTGCAAGCACAGGCAATACACCCCACGAAATTACAAATGAAGTGTTGTTATGCAGTTTTCCGCCAAATAATTCCAAATTATATGCAAACAAAAAAAATCCTTCAATGATGCCAAGGGGGATTAAAAGTGATGAATCTAAAAGTGCATAGTACAGACCAATTATACACGCCAATCCAAGTGAGGTTAATGAAACAATCCATAGTTTTTTGGTTGGCAGTGCCCCCCACGGTTTTGTTCTGCTTCCAATTGCGTCAAGAAAGTGAGCAGATACTCCTGTAGCTAAAAAATAAAGAAGACAAATGGCAACTAGTCTTTCTAAAGTAAAGTTACCTACCAAGGATCCCCAAGCAGCAAATGAGACTACCATCCCAGTGTATGGCAAAAAGAGTATTCCTATGCCAATCCTAAAGTTTCTTGGACCAAATTTAGGTACGAACCATTCAGTGGTTCTGTCTTTTTGCAATACTAGTAATTGTCTTTGTGGTTTATAATATCGACACCAGAATTACTGATAAGAAAATTTTACTTATTTTGGTATCATTATAGTAAAAATTGTAGGATTGTTTCTAAAAGTTATTTTACCTTTATGCTGCTCAATTATGTTCTTACATGTCTTTAGGTCCAAGCCAGTTCCGTATTCTTTTGTTGTAAAGAGAGGCTCAAATATTTTATCCATCATGTTTTCAGGGATTCCATTCCCAGTATCTTCAATCTCGATTACGTTATGACCATCTTTATCCATGGCTCTGATGTTTATTGT
>VHBM01000039.1 GCA_016871975.1 Nitrososphaerota archaeon
AAAAATGGCAAGTATGTATCGCTTATTTTTAAAATGGTAATCCCATTTCCAGTGATTATCTCGGCATTGTCTGGTAAATAATAGCATTTTAGATTTTTTATTTTGGGGATATCAATTTTCCATTTTGATGAAACCTCATCCAGTATTGTATCTGTCTCGCTTTTTGAAATTAAGTGAGAAGAAACTGTTTTTTCCTTATTCATTTTTTACCAATGCGATTAAGAATCAATGCTTCCGCCTTGACCATAGAGTACTGGCATGGTATATGATGATGTTACATGTTTGATTATTCTGATTTTTCTAACTACCTTGTCTATGCCGTCAGGTTCACTTGATGCAATCTTGACAATGATATCGTATCTGCCCATAATTCCATTGACTTCTTCCACTTCAGGTATTTTCTTTACATCTGCAATGGTTTCTCTTTCTAGTCCAGGTGTGCAGTTTAACAGTATGTAGGCTTGCATGTTATCGGACCCTCAATTTACCTAAAAATAGTTAGCTGCACCGTTTCTTGAAATCTCTTGTCTTATATCAAGAAGGTCGCGCAGAATTGAACTTGCAGTTTCAACACCACCTGCACCACGGCCTATTATTGTCTGTGTACCAGAGTGCTCAGAGGTAAAAGAAATTGCATTTAATGTTCCATTCACACACAAAGGATCGTCCTGTAACACCTCTTTTGGTGCAACAACAAGCTCCTTATTGCATGAAGCTATTAGCTTTATTGCACAATTTTTCTTTTCTGCCTTTTTGATATCAGATGATGAGACATTACGGATTCCAGTTCTCTTAATATCTGGCAAAGTAACTCGCATTCCCATTATCCAGTTTGCCAAGATGACTAGCTTTGCAGCAGCATCCAGCCCATCTAGGTCAAGTGACTCGTCTGCTTCAACATATCCTCTTTTTTTAGCATCTAATAGTGCTGACTTGAAGGACATTCCATTTGCCATATTAGTCAGGATATAGTTAGTTGTTCCATTTAGTATCCCCTGAAATGATAGTACTCTTTCACCTCTCAAACTGTTTTTAGCATAGTTGAGAATCGGCGTACCTCCACCAACAGTACCACTAAATCGCAATAACACTTGATTGTATTCTGCAAGCTCCATAAGTGAGGGAAACGCCAGTGCCAGTGGTCCCTTGTTTACAGATACAACATGCAGTCCTTTTTTCAATGCATTTGTAATGTGTGTCATGCCAGGTTCTGCATCTTTGTAGTTGCTAACGGTTGATTCAACTAGAACATCGGCATCAAGATCATCTATCAAGTCTAGGCCAGAAAGATTGGCATTTTTATTTGCATATTTTTTTACTGTGCCAAACTTTTTCTTTATCTCTACCAGTCTGTTTAGGTCAAGACCTGACGTATCGACTGCAGAGCCTTTACTGTCAAAGACTCCCACAACTCTTGGCTTTATTCCATATTGTGCATAGAGATCTTCAGTTCTTGAATCAAGCAGCTTTGCCAGACTTTGGCCTACTACTCCAAACCCACAAAGTATTATTCGCAATTTGTCTCAGACTCTGCTAACATTTTGTCTGTTTTATTAATGATTTTTCTATAACCTAGCCGTCTTTTTTGTCAAGATCCAATGAAATGGAATTAATGCAAAATCGCAGGTTGGTTGGAGCTGGACCGTCATCAAAAAGATGACCCAAGTGTGCACCACACTTGTTGCACATTACCTCTGTTCTTAGCATGCCATAGCTAGTATCTGCTTCATACTTTATGTTGTCATTTTTTAGCGGCTTCCAAAAACTTGGCCATCCAGTACCAGAATTAAATTTAGTATCAGAACTAAAAAGCTCATTTCCACAACAACTGCATTTGTAGATTCCATTGTCTTTGCATTCGTAATATTTTCCTGAAAATGGTCTTTCTGTTGCCTTTTTTCTACACACCATATACTGTTCAGGTGTTAGTTTTTTTTGCCATTCCTCATCTGTTTTTGAATTATCTTGACTCATAATCTCTTATTACACAATCTAGTATATCATTTTTTGTCCAATTTTTTTCTTTTTTCTTCTGTTCTTTTCTCTGACTCGAATCTCTCAAGATCATATTTTTTCAAATCAACAAACTTGAAAATTTTACTCAAAGTGGGATGAACCTTGTTTATCTCCTTGTACATTGATTGAGCTACAGTTCTATAATCAATATGTCCTTGTGGGACTGTTCTTAGCTCAATTAGATGACATGCTTCACGTAAATTAAGATGGATAAAGTATGGATAGTTGTATGCAAAGTTTACAACATATTGAGCTTGTTCTGGAAGTTTTTTCCTTATTGAGTCAAAAACCTCTTTTGCTTTGTACATGCAGTCCTTGAAATCTTTTTCAATTCCAAGTGTTGTAATTTCTCTTGGTATTGCAAAGCCGTGATCAGTTGTCAAAAGTTGTCTTTCAATGGTAAGTACTCGATGTCTGTGAAAGTCACGAAACATTCCAAAGTTTGTTACAAGATCAAAAGTATATTCAGACATTTCAAATGCCCGTGGTGGTCTATGTCGCCTATTTTTTCGAATACTTGCAAATGAGGAAATTATTTTGCTTTTTTCACTAGAATTTATTTTTTTTACAGTATCAAGTATTTTGTAATATGGCGTGCCAGGGGATTGCTCGTATAGTGCAGCAGAAACTATCTTGTTTATTGCATCTTTTTCGTGCTCATAGTCGACTAGCCTCACAAGTGTGCCATTAACTCTATCCCTTTGGGCGTATTTTTTAGCAAGACTTGAGGCTAATTTCTGAATTTCTTTAAAGTATTCTTGCAGCTCCTTGCCGTACTTGTCGTCTGAGCGTCGAACAAATGACTTGATGGTTGAATCAAGTTCATTCTTAATCTGCTTTGCAAGGGTTTGTTCCTCCTTTAGGCTTGAGCTAAACAGGATTGTGAGCAGGTATTCAAAGGCGCGCCCATTGCCTGTAATACCTACATTAGTTAGAGTTGATGCAGGCAAAAGGCTTCGTAGCACATCAAGTGCCTTTGCCTTTGTTGATCCTTTGTAAATTGTATTTGCAGATTTTATTTCATCATCTGTTTTTAGTTTTGAAAAAGGTTTTTCATTTCCACTAGAATCTTTGAATGTATATTTTTCGATTGGAAATTTTTCTCTTACATAATTTATCATTGGTTCAATGTTTTTTGAATAAACATCAAAGTCAAGGTTGCATGATTCCAAGTACATATCAGCATATTTTGATTCCATGATTGTAGGTTCTTTGTAAAACTTGTAGCTGCCATTGACTTTTTTGTCCCATGCAACATATCTCGAAGATTTTTCAAGATATGACAAACCAATTCTGCGGTCCTCAATTTTTTTTACAGCAAGATTTGATAGGCCTTCTATTGCAATTTGTGCCCCTCCAAGCTCGGCTACAGAATCATCACCATACTCCAATAGAACACGATTGTAAAACTCCTCTCCACGATTTTTATTTGATAAAAACTCATCAAGAAAAACGCGTCGCATGCTTTTGTCAGTCCTGCTATACCTTGACATCAGGGCGCCGCGGTCAACCTGTTTTGATGTAATTATCGCAAATATAGGACTGTCAGCATTTGAGAAATGATCCAAAAGAATTTTTTTTTCATCTTCTGAAAACTTTTCAGGCATTGCAAGCTGAAAAGTTGACTAATTATTAATAGTCTATCCTTTTTTTATCTGGATAAGATCAGAAGACTTTTTTTGTCCTTTGGTTTGCCATCTTAGCAGAACTTCCTTTAGTGTTTTTGCTTCTGTCTCATCATCTGTATACATTAGCATTGTTATCCACTTGCCTTTTCCAGCTTGGCCACCAACAGAGTTCATCCAAAAATTTGTTGGCAATTCTTTGAATGCTTTATGATCAGGATTTCTGCTCATATCTACCCAGTGTTTTGAAACAAAGTGAAGGATCTGATCTAATTGATCTTTTGTAATCATTGACAAATTTTTCACTGAATTGAATTTTAAAATTGCGAATTTTGTCAGCATGTCTGGGAATTAGTTAAAATGATCTAACCAAAACCGGAAACCTTGTTAACACTTTGCTGGTTATACAAATCAGTAAAGCAGTAGGCAATGAGCAGCGACGAGATCGAAATTGTCGGAAAACCAGTAAAAGACATGTATGGCACAGCGATGGGAAAAGTTGTCGGAACAATTACTGCCATTGATGGAAGCATTGATACAGTCGGAATTGACTGTGGCTCAGACGTACTAAAACAAGTCCCATTTGAACAACTTGTGGTCAAAGAAGATGTTGTAATTTTTATTCCAAAGTGGCGACTTGATTCACACAGACTTTTGCGGGCAAAAGAGCTGGCATTGCGAAGACTCAAAGCACTGATGAATCTCTCAGCAGAAAACGAGGAAATGAAAGAAGATGCCGGACTGATCCATGAAAAATACAAGACACAGCTACAATCGCTTAATGAAACTGAGGCAAAAATAAAAGATACCCTAGACAAAAGAAAAGCCGAACTCGACGAGCATCTAAAATCTGTAAAGATGTTTCTATTTGATGCAAAGGTACAGTTTAACAGCGACGAAATAGCCCAATCAAAGTTTGACTCTATAAAAGCACAGACTGCAGAAATCATGGAGCGCATATCTCATGAAAAAGCAGAGATACTCAACATACAGCAGCGCATTGCAGATCTATCTCTTGATGACTTGCCAACTGAATCTCCAAAGCAACAGATTGAAGAATCGGCTCAGTCGTATCTGGAGTCAGCAAAAGATGAAGAACCTGTTTTAGAACTGCCCGAAGTTCCACAAAATATCGAGGCTCCCACAGAAGTTCCACGTGATGTTGAAACAAGGGATGCAGTACACAACTATGCATGCATCATTGCACAGCAAAACAAAAAGCCAGATGACACAGAACCTGGAGACTGGCTTACAAGAATGCAAGCGCAATAAGTCTGCAAATTAGTTCTTTAACATTTAGAAATACCTGATACTAAATATCCGTGTGAGTTCTAAAACATACAACATCGGCCTTGGGCATAATGATATTATAACAAGAAAAAAGGCTGATTCTGATTTTATTTCATTTTGGGATGATCAGGCAAAAAATCTGTCGTGGTTTAAAACTTGGGACAAGACACTAGAATGGAGCCCTCCTTTTGCAAAATGGTTTGTTGGTGGCACAATAAACGCATCATACAATGCACTTGATGTCAACCTCAAAAACAAGGCAAAAAAGACTGCAATTTTATGGGAAGGCGAAAACGGCGATAGGCGTACTTTAACATACGAAGAGCTCTGGCTAGAAGTAAACAAGTTTGCAAATGTGCTCAAATTCCTAGGCGTGAATAAAGGCGACCGAGTCACAATTTACCTTCCTATGGTGCCTGAGCTGCCAATATCGATGCTTGCATGTGCAAGAATAGGTGCAATACACACTGTAGTTTTTTCAGGATTTAGCTCAAGTGCCTTACGTGACAGAATCGAAGACTCTGGATCCAAAATAGTCATTACTGCAGATGGCGGTTATAGGCGGGGCAACATAATAAAACTAAAAGAGGTAGTAGATGACGCAATAAAAGATCTTGATTTTGTGCAAAACGTCATAGTTTATGAAAGAACAAAACATGGAGTATCATTAAACAAAAAAGACAAACTATGGAACGAGTTGATGAAAAACGCAAAAGCAAGTTTCGATCCTGAAAAACTAGAAAGCGCACATCCACTCTACATACTCTACACGTCTGGCACTACAGGAAAACCAAAAGGAGTACTACATGGGACAGGTGGATACCTAACCCATCTATATTCAACTTTTAGATGGGCTTTTGATATTAAAGATTCTGATGTTTATTTTTGTACTGCCGACATTGGATGGGTTACAGGCCACAGCTATGTAGTATATGGGCCACTGATGCGTGGGGCAACTGAGTTAATGTACGAGGGCGCACCCGACTATCCAAGTCCATCAAGAATGTGGGACTTGATTCAACGATACAAAATTACAATATTTTACACAACACCTACGGCACTTAGAATGTTTATGAAATTTGGTGACTCCATTCCAAACTCATTTGATCTTTCATCCTTGCGTTTACTTGGAACAGTAGGAGAGCCAATAAATCCTGAAGTCTGGATTTGGTATTTTAAAACAATTGGAAAAGAAAAATGTCCAATTATTGATACATGGTGGCAAACAGAGACAGGCGGGATAATGATCTCAAATCTTCCAGGCCTTGAAACAATTCCATTAAAGCCTGGTTCTGCAACAAAACCAATTCCTGGCACACAAATTACAGTTGTTGATGAAAAGGGAGACGAACTTGCAGCCAACACAAAAGGCTACTTGGTAATCAAGAATCCATGGCCTGGGATGCTTTTGACTCTATGGAATGATGATGCAAAATACAAATCAGTTTACTGGTCAAAATATGAAAATGCCTACTATCCAGGCGATTATGCAATAAAGGACAATGATGGGTATCTGTGGTTGCTTGGCAGAGCAGATGATGTATTGAAGATTGCAGGACACAGGATTGGCACTGCAGAGCTTGAAAGTAGCATAGTATCACACAAGGATATAGCAGAAGCAGCCGTGTGTGGAGTGCCTCATGAGGTAAAAGGCGAGGCTATAATCGCATTTGTTGTGCTAAAAGAGGGCATAAAGAAACCCTTTGACCTATTAAAAAAGGAGATAATTGAGGTAGTTCGCTCAAGTGTTGGCGCTATAGCCACACCTGAACAGATTCACTTTGTGACAAGGCTGCCAAAGACACGTAGCGGTAAGATAATGCGACGTCTCTTAAAAGCAATCGCAAATAATGACAATATTGGCGATGTAAGCACTCTTGAGGATGGTGCGGCAGTAAGCGAGGTCCAAGATGCGCTAAATGAATTAAAATCTACAATAAAAAATAATTAAGTTTGGTTTTTACACACAAATGGATGCAGATTTTCTTCATTGTATAATGTTACGATCCCATTTATGTCACATTCTGAAATGTAGGCATTTTCAACTGAAAAGCTAGAATTCATCAAGTCCTTTGATGACATTGCGTGAGGTAGTCCAAGGGCATGACCAAGCTCATGTCTTATTACTGCTTCAAGTGTTTGATCAGAAATCTCGTTGGCTTGGTAAACTGTAATGTGTGCCTTTAATATCTCGTTTCGAAAATTATCAACTAGTATTTTTGTGGATCCTAGTTTGCCATCTCCATTTCGTAGCGGCGAAAATGTGATCGTAATATCGCCTTCGCCTTTTTCTGAACTAATGATTTGAAACTTTTGTGGAATATGTCTTGCTGTATCTTGTATAGCTGCAGTTTCTAATGCATTTTGCCAACCAAGATAGTATACTTTTTCACTTTTACCAATTATGCCAACATCATTTGATACTATTTGGTTAGAATAAATTACTTTTCTTACGATGGAATTTTTCTCAGGATACTCATCACCATTTACAATATTAATTCGTAAAGTATCTCCTTTTACTAAAAACCATGAAGACAGCGGTAAGGCAGTCTGATCGGTGCTTTCTACTTTAAGATCGTTTATAAAAAATTCTGACGGCACTGTATTATAGTCATACATCTTTACAATTCCTAAATTAATCAAAATTATTGGATAGGTTCCAACTGTTACTGCAATTCCAATTATAGCTAAAACCATAATCAAATAGTTTTTTCTAGTTGTCTTTTTTACATTGGCCTTTATCATTTCGCCTAGTAATTTTTTATCATCATCATTCATTTTCAATCACTAACTATTGTCCTCCAACAAATGCATCATCTAGTCCACTCCTGCAATCTGCGATCTTAAGAAAGATAACTATATGAAAAGATACCTTTACTAGTGACATACGAATTATGAGGATTTCTTATATAGTATTGCTTGGCACCCCAAAAACATTGCTGGCCGACAATGAGGGTAAATCAAGTGTCATAACGGCTATTGTAACCGTATTAACATTATTTGCAACAATCTTTGCTGTATCTGACGCATTTGGCCAAGAACAAGTTTCAGAGTTTACTGTAATTGAAGGCGATGAAATAAAAAATAATCCTGTAGCGCAGCAAATCTTGCAAAAAATCGAAGAATCAAAAAGAATAATGGCTGAACTAATGGCAGGAAAACCAATTCTAACAGAACAACAAAAGCTAGTTGAAGAACAACGAAAGATTGTAAAGGAACGTCTTGAGGCTGAACTTAAAAGAATGGATAAAGATTACGAGTCTTACACGCCAAGAAACTCTTTTGCAAAATTTGTTTCAAATGTAGATCCAGTTTTTCATGATCTGTATTGGGACCAGTTTAACTATATGGATGAAAAGATCAAAATTGCACGTATAGCAAAACAACTTGCTCTAGCAGACGGTGCAACATATGAGGAAGCTCAGGCTGAATACATCAAATATGCATCATTGACACGAGTACAAATGGTAAAGATTGTACAGGATCTTAATGTCAAACACGGATTTGCAGACCAAAGAATACAAAAGATTTTTGATGAATATGGCAAGCTTGTACGATACGAAAATGACAAAGATGAGGCAGTATGCTATGGATGTGAATATATAGATGCAGATGCACTACTTGCAAAAGCCAATCCCGATTCTGTAGAAAGCACAATAACTTTTGTCTCTGCAGAAATTCAAAAAAACCCTGACATTAAAATCGAGAGTCCAAGAGATGCCACCATAAAAAGACTAGAAGAAAAACTAGATTCTCTATCAGAGCAGCTTGCATCTGAATCAGATCCTAAAGTACAACAAGAACTTGTCAAATCTATTGAGAGAATAGTCTCACTTTTAGATAGACTAGAAAAACTGGAATAGCTGTTTTCTATTTCTTTTTTCTAAAACCATTGCTCTAATGTCTGGCTTTTCT
Organism: Nitrososphaerota archaeon; assembly: GCA_016871975.1. Classification (GTDB taxonomy): domain Archaea; phylum Thermoproteota; class Nitrososphaeria; order Nitrososphaerales; family Nitrosopumilaceae; genus VHBM01. The sequence continues at coordinate 8,847 of VHBM01000039.1, forward strand.
TTTCAATGGTTTTTTTTAGCCTGTTTAATGCAGTCTCTACTCTTTCTTGGGAAAAACTTCTCTCTTTTACTAGGTAATTAATGATAGACCCAGAATCAACATCTTTGAAAACAATGTCTTTTACTTGCACAACTTCAGATTTTAGGAAAATTTTACGAATTTGTTTATAATCTATCTTGTTTAATTGATCTTGGATTTGTGGTATGTCTTCTAATTTGCCATGCTCTTCTATCATCTTTAATGCAGTTTTTGGACCAATTCGCTCAAAACCATCTGGATTAAAATCAGTTCCAATCAAAATTCCAATGTCTACAATCTGCTCTCTTGTAATTTTTAACTCATCAAGATTTTTTTGCAGGTCTATTATTTCAGGTTCAATGTCAATGTAGGTATTTCTGTTTGGCAGTTTTCGCCTGCCGCTGTTTGTAAAGTTTCTTACAAGTTTTTTTGCACCAAAAAGTATGGAATCAAAATCTTGACTTGCTGTAGCATGCGCCTTTCCCGATATAGTAAGATGCGCTGCAGTGGCTTCTCCCTCTCCAGGTGCCTGTATATGCGGAATTCCAAAAAGATCCAAAAGATGCTTTGATTCATCAACCATCCCATCTCGCATCGCAGTTGTTTGCTGTGCAAATTTTCTTGCTTCTTCGAGATTTCCTTCTGTAATCGCTCTTTCATATTTTATTGTGGCTTCTTTTTTTATCTGTCTTCGCCTTTCAATCTCTGCTGATTTTAATGAAGGGGGTTTTCCATCAAAAACATAGATTGGTTTTATTCCAAGCGATAAAAAATTGATGTTTCTATAAAAAAGCCCGCTTAGATGACTAGTAACTCTTCCATTTGAATCTGTTAAATGTTGACCATCAGGTCCACGAATTATTGCAAGAAATTGATAAATTGCATTGTATGCATCAATTGCAATTACTTTAGATGTAAATGACTCTAACTTTGTTTTTTCGCGTTGCAATATTGGTTTAAGATCTAGTCCCACACAAAAGGTAGAGTTTGCTTGGTTTTTTGTTTTTGCTATTTGTTTGGCTTGCTATATTAGGGAGAAATTTCTAAAATTTATTGCCAGGTTAGCCAAGTGGAACGGCGGCCGTCTCGAAAACGGCTGTGCGCAAGCGCTCAGGGGTTCGAATCCCTTACCTGGCGCTTTGAATTTTTTGTATTTTTGCGGTAAAAATAACTAACATGCCGATAGTAGATGCAAATACAAGCAAAGCTATTGGAAATTCTGGAATCACTTGCAGAGATCTTAAATCAAATAGTTAAGGAAATTTTTGTACCATCTACCATTAAAATAAACTTGCCAAAAAATGACATGACAATAAAATGCGATATGAACAAACTAAAACGTGTTTTTTCTAACCTGATAGTAAATGGAGTACAAGCGATGAATTATCATGGCACAATAAACATCAGAGCCATGGATAAAGATGGTCATAACGTAATCGAGATTGAAGATACTGGGAATGGAATCCCTGAAAACATGATGGATAAAATATTTGAGCCTCTCTTTACAACAAAAGAATACG